>CAYZQQ010000068.1:0-12632 GCA_964480075.1 uncultured Anaerolineaceae bacterium | reverse complement strand
GGGGGGGGGGGGGGGGCTCCTGCCGCATCGGCGGTACGGATGATGGTGCCCAGATTGCCGGGGTCCTGCAACCGGTCAACCAACACGAGCAGCATGGTGAGCGCGGTATTTTGCGCCAGCACCGGCGCCAACTGCGCCGCAAAAAGGGGAAAGATGGCAATTATTCCCTGTGGTGCATCCCGTTCGGAGATGGCGCGCATCACCGTGGGGCTGATTTGGTTGAGCATGCCCCCCGCGTCTTCAAGTTGTGCCAGCACACGCGGCGCGACATCTCCCGCAAACTGTTCTTCGCAGAAAAACACATCCAACGGGGTGTGCCCCGCGTCCAGCGCCATGCCGAGCAGTTGCAGCCCTTCCACCATAAACCGGTTTCGGGCGCGGCGGTGTTTCCGCTGTGACAATTTCCGCAGGTCAACAATTTTCGGATTCTTCGTAGATGTTATCATCATTTGTCTTGATTCAATCCTTCAAAACTGATATAATCCCTTTAAGCTCATCGAAAGGAAATTCGTATGAAAACTGTAACTTTATCACCCAAATATCAAATTGTCATCCCGAAATCTATTCGCACCCACCTAAATCTCCAGCCGGGGCAAAAGATTCAGGTGATTCTGCACCAAAATCGAATTGAACTTATCCCCGTCAAACCCGCCGAGCAAGCCCGCGGATTTCTAAAAGGCATTGATACCACTATCGCACGGGAGGTTGACCGACTATGAACATCATCGATTCTTCGGGGTGGTTGGAATATTTTGCCGATGCCCCCAATGCCGATTTTTTCGCCCCCATCATCGAAAATCCCGCCGAATTAATTGTCCCGGTCATCACCATTTACGAAGTTTTCAAACGGGTATTGCAACAGCGCAGCGAAAGCGATGCTCTGCAAGCGGTTGCCATTATGATGCAAAGTACCATCATCGATATTGACGCCGATTTGGCTCTATCTGCGGCAAAATTGTCCGCCACATTAAAACTGCCTATGGCAGATAGTTTGATACTCGCCACCGCTCAGCGTCATCAGGTAACCGTGTGGACGCAGGACAGTGATTTTAAAGGGTTGCCGGACGTGCAGTATATTGAAAAATAACGCTCACCAGCGCACAGTTTTCAGCCGCTCCATTGCTTCTGCCAGCCGTGCGGTGGGCGCGCTGATGGACAACCGCATCCACCCACAGCCATTTTCGCCATAAATGGAACCCGGTGCGATGGAAACACCCGTTTCGGCCAGGATTTTTTCGTGCAATTCCACGTCGGTGAAGCCGTGCAGCACGGGGAACCAAAGGTAAAGCGTTGCTTTCTGCGGAGCCACATCAAACCCCAGCGAGCGCAATGTTTGCACCGCGATGTCACGGCGTTTTTGATATTCCGCATTCCGCGTTTGGAGCCAGCTTTGGTCGCCGGTCAACGCAGCAATCGCCATTCGCTGCACGGGGATCGGGTGTCCGGTATCGATTTGAGTTTTGACGGTTGCCAGCGCTTTGATGGCGGTCGCGTTCCCCACCGCCATACCGAGCCGCCAGCCCGCCAAATTGTGGCTTTTCGACAGCGAATTGAATTCAATCACCACTTCTTTCGCGCCGGGAATGGCGAGAATGCTTGGCGCGCGATAGCCGTCAAAGGCAATATCGCTATATGGGTTATCGTGGCACAGCAGGATGTCATATTTGCGGCAAAAATCAATCGCGCGGCGGAAAGTTTCTTCTGTTCCGAGCGCGCCGGTGGGGTTGTTGGGATAGTTCAGCCACAGCAGACGCGCACGCTGCGCCACATCGGCGGGGATAGCGTCAAGATCGGGAAGCCAGTGATTTTCCGGTTTCAAATCAAACGCCACCACCGAGGCGTTTGCCAACAGCGGACCCATGCTGTATGTCAGATATCCGGGGTCGGGAACCAGCGCGATATCGCCCGCATCAAGCCACGCCAGATTGAGATTCGCCAGCCCTTCTTTCGAGCCGATGAGCGGCGTGAGTTCGGTTTTCACGTCGAGCGTCACACCGAATCGCGCGGCGTAATAATCGGCAATAGCCTGCCGCAGCGCAGGAATGCCGTAATAGCCGCCATACCCGTGCGTGTCATCGCGACGGGCACTCTCTACCAGCGCATCGACAATGTGCGGTGCGGGCGGCATATCAGGGTTGCCGATATCCAGCCGGATAACGTCCACGCCATCGGCAATCATAGCGTTGAGTTTCACTGCTAAACTGGCAAAGGCATATGGGGGGATGGATTTCACGCGGTTTGAGGCGGTCAAGGTCATAGTTCCTCCTGAAATGGAAAATTAAAAATGCAAAATGCAAAAATTACGAAACGGCAATCAGTGGTCAGATTTTACGTTTCACGCAATACGCTTCTACCTACCGGATAGTTTTTACAATTGGAACACAGATGGTACAGATTTTACAAATTTGCACAGATATATTTCAAAAAATCAGTGAAAACCTGCGTAATCTGTACACCCCGTGTGCCATTTTGAATCTCTTTAAAGTGTCCGGTGGCGAGATTCGTTTTACAAATCTCCAATAACCAATCACCGTTGTAACGGCAATGTCACGGTGAACACACTGCCGGGACAATTCACTTCATCATAGCCGGGACTGTGCGCCGAAATTTCCCCGCCGAGCGCTTGCGTCAGCCCCTCGGCGATGGCTAATCCCAACCCGATGCCGCCGCCTTTGAATTTTACCGCGCCGGTGGAATGCAAATCGGGTGTGCCGACGCGGAAAAATTTATCGAAAACATGCTCGCGGTCTTCCGGCGCAATGCCGATGCCGCTATCTGCCACCGTGATTTTCGCGGCATTTGCCTGCCGCGCTGCCGACACGGAAATCGAACCGTCATCGGGCGTAAATTTTATCGCATTGGTGAGCAGATGGTGCAAAATCTGGTGCAAGCGCGCCGGGTCGGTGAGCAGCGGCGGCAAATCATCTTCAATTTGGATGGAATAGTTATGCCGTCGCGTTTTCGCCAGTTCCTGCACCTGCTGCACCGCCATCCACACCAGCGATTCCACCGACACCGGCTCGAAATTGAGTTTCAGCGTGCCGGTTTCCAGCGCGGTCACATCGAGCAAATCGTTGACGATGGTTGCCATGCGCCGGGTGCCTTTATCCAGCCCGCGCACAATCCCCGCGCCCGCCGTCGCCAGCACCGTGGGGTCGTTTTCGCGGAGCATATCTACATACCCCTGCAACACCGTCAGCGGGGTTTTCAATTCGTGCGCCGCAATGCTGATGAAATCGCGGCGAGCTTTTTCCAGCTGTTCCAACTCACGATTTGCCTGCGCCAATTCGCTGGCATACGCCATCATTTGTGCCGATTCGGAATCGGCGGGCGCGACAGATTCGCCGTTCAGCAAATGTTGCAGCGCATCGTGAAAAATCATTTCCAGAATGAGCATATAATCCCACGATTTTTCAGGGTCGAGTTCGGCATCGAGCCGGTGCCACAAAATCATTTTGGTGAGATATATGCTGTTCAGCGCGGCAGAAACGGGTGGCGGCGTTTGGGCGCGCACATCCGCCATCACCGAACGGAGCAGCGCCGTATCGCCGGTGGCTACGGTCTGCATCATCCCCTGAAAAATGGCGGGGGCGAGCGGGTCATTCAATTCCGCCACAAAAGCGGCGCAGTGTTCCAGCCAGAGGGCAAGCGCAAGGTTTTTCACGGAAGGTCTGCCAGCATGTCCTGTTTTGTGATAGTTTCTTCCAAACCCGCCAATGCGCGGTCTGCATATGCCTGATAGCGTTCGCGCTTGTTGCGGATTTTCGGCACAAAGGGCGGCAAAATGCCGAAGTTGGCTTTCATTGGTTGAAAGTCTTTCGGTTCGGCGTGCGACACATAATGCGCCAGCGCACCGAGCATCGTTGTTTTCGGCAGTGTTACCGGCGATTGCCCGCGCGCCAGCCGCGCGGCATTGATTCCCGCCAGCAATCCGGAGCCGATATTGCCGACATATCCCTCAAATCCCGCAATCTGCCCGGTGAAAAAAAGGGCGTCGCGGGTGCGCCATTGCAAGGTATCGCGCAATAACGTGGGCGAGTTGATATATGTGTTGCGGTGCATCTGCCCATAGCGCACAAATTCGGCATTTTGCAAACCGGGTATCATGCGGAAAATGCGTTTCTGCTCGCCCCACTTGAGGTTGGTTTGAAAGCCCACCAAATTGTACAGCGACCCCGCCAGATTATCCTGCCGAAGTTGCAGCACTGCCCACGGGCGTTTTTCCGTGCGCGGATCGCGCAATCCCACGGGGCGCATCGGGCCGAAGGCGAGCGATTTTTCGCCGCGCCGGGCGATTTCTTCCACGGGCAGGCACATTTCAAAAAAGTTCTGCCGTAATTCTTCTGCTTCAAATTTTTTCAATTCTATTTTCTCGGCAGCCCGCAACGCTTCCACAAATGCGTCATATTCTTCTTTGTCGAAAGGACAATTGATATAATCGCCCGCGCCATCTTCGCCCCGCTCATATCGGCTGGCGCGAAACGCGATGGACATATCAATTGACTCCACCGTCACAATGGGCGCAATCGCATCGAAGAAGTACAGGTGCTCTTTCCCGCTCAACGCGGCGATATTTTCCGCCAGCGCATCGGAGGTGAGCGGGCCGCTAGCCACCACCGTCAACCCGTCGGGGATGGCGGTGACTTCTTCCCGCACCACATTGATGAGCGGATGCTTGTCGATGGCGGCGGTGACCGTTGCGGCGAAAATATCGCGGTCAACGGCGAGCGCACCGCCCGCCGGAACGCTCGCCGATTCTGCTGCCGCCAGCACCATTGAGCCGAGTCGGTGCAGTTCG
The DNA here is from genome assembly GCA_964480075.1 of uncultured Anaerolineaceae bacterium. GTDB lineage: Bacteria > Chloroflexota > Anaerolineae > 4572-78 > 4572-78 > JANTHQ01. The sequence continues at coordinate 7,834 of CAYZQQ010000068.1, read as the reverse complement.
GATTTGAGCAATCCGGGGGCGCGGTCGGGCAGCACGCTGCCCAGCGAGTTGCTGCACACCAGCTCGGCGAGCCGGTCGGTGGTGTGAGCGGGTGTTTGGCGCACGGGGCGCATTTCGTACAGCGTCACGGGGATTCCACGGCGCGCAATTTGCCATGCGGCTTCGCAGCCCGCCAGCCCCCCGCCGATGACGGTAATGCTATTCGTCATTCGTCATTTGTCCTTCGTCATTTGTTGTATCCGTTCGGATTTTGTGATTGCCAGCGCCACGCATCGGCGCACATATCATCGAGGGTGCGGACGGCACGCCAGCCGAGTTCGCGTTCGGCGCGGGTGGGGTCGGCGTAACTGGTGGCAACGTCGCCGGGGCGGCGCGCCACAATTTTATGCGGGATATTTTTGCCGGAAGCGCGCTCAAACGCGGCGATAACTTCCAGCACACTGTACCCGTGTCCACGCCCCAAATTGAACGCGGTTGCGCCCGCCGACAGGGCTTCCAGCGCTTTCAAGTGCCCGTCCGCCAAATCCATCACGTGGATATAATCGCGCACACCCGTGCCATCCGGCGTGGGATAATCGTTTCCAAACACCGACAGTTGCGCCAGTTTTTCCACCGCCACCTGGGTGATATACGGCATGAGATTGTTCGGAATGCCGTTGGGGTCTTCGCCGATTTGCCCGCTGGGGTGCGCGCCAACAGGATTGAAATAGCGCAACAGTGCCATCTGCCAATCGGGGGCGGCGTGCGCCAAATCGCACAGAATTTCCTCAATCATCAGTTTGGTGCGCCCGTATGGATTGGTGGCGGACAGCGGAAAATCTTCGCGCAGGGGCATTTCATCATTTTCCCCATAAACGGTGGCGGAAGAACTGAAAACGAGTTTTTTCACGCCGTGCGCGCGCATCACTTTCAGCAAAATCAGCGTACCGGTGATGTTGTTGTGGTAATATTTCAAGGGGATGGACACACTTTCGCCGACGGCTTTCAGTCCGGCAAAATGGATGACCGCCCCGATGGGATGCCGCTGAAAAATGGCGTCCAGCGCGGCGCGGTCAAGCAAATCGGCATGGTAAAAGGTGACGCTTTTTCCGGTGAGTGCCTCCACCCGCCGCAGTGATTCGCGGCTGCTATTCGAAAGATTGTCCACGACGACAACGGGGTATCCGGCTTCCAGCAGGGTCAGCACCGTGTGGCTGCCGATATAGCCCGCACCGCCGGTGACGAGGATGGATTGTTTGGTTTCTGGGTGCATGTGTCACGTCCATGGTGTTAGGTTTAGTTAACCGATTGCATCAGTTTTGTTGTTGTTATGGTTTTTGTAGGGGCGAACCTGTGTGTTCGCCCTGATTAGGGCAGACACGCAGGTCTGCCCCTACCGAAAATAGCTTTGTGATACTGAGCAACATAGTTTCTCTACTTTCGCAAAAGATTCAATGTCAAATTGCTGATAAAAGTATTGCCTCCACAGCGCTGCCCGCCGGAAAATCCGATTGCCCATCGGGCAGAATGAGCAGGGCATTTGCGCCGTGCAGCGACAGCAACCGCGCCGACCCCTGCCCGCCGGTAGTGTGTGCGCGGTATCCGCTCGCTGCATCAAAGGTGACGGTGGCACGCTGATATTCCACCCGGTCGGGGTGGTGGTGAATGGCGTGTTTCAAAATGACTTTCCGGCGAGGACGGTCAAGCCGAGTGTGTCCCATCATTTTCAGCAGCGCGGGGCGCACGAAATTTTCAAAGCCGACCAGTGCACTGACGGGATTGCCGGGCATGGCAAAAAACAATTTTCCATCCAGCAAACCGAAGGTGACGGGCTTGCCGGGACGGCTGTTGACGCGCCCCACCAGCAGTTTTCCGTGTTCTGCCAAATAGGGTTTGACCAAATCCCGCTGCCCCATCGACACGCCACCGGAGGTGAGCAGCACATCCACCTGCGGCAGCGCGCGGGAAATTATTTCTGCCAGCCCGCCCGATTCATCGCGCACAATGCCGAAATCTACCGGCACGCCGCCCGCCTGCCGCACCGACCCCATCAGGGTGAAACGGTTGGCATCGCGGATTTTTCCGGGCGAAAGGGGTTCGTGCGGCGCTACCAGTTCATCGCCGGTGGACATGATACCGACTTTCGGGCGCGGGGAAACGCGCACAATGGTTTTACCCAACATCGCCAGCAAGCCAACTTCGGGGGGATGGAGTACCGTTCCGGCAGACAGCACTTGCTGCCCCGCGTGAATATCCGTCCCCACCGGACGGATATTATCACCCACCGACACGGGCGCGGTGATTTCCACCATTCCGTCGCGCTCGATGGTGTCTTCAATCATCACCATCGCGTCTGCGCCATCGGGCATCGGCGCGCCGGTGGTCACGCGCGCGGCTTCCCCCGTCCCGATGCGCACGGCGGCAAATTCACCCGCCATCTGTGCCCCGACAATTTTCCGCGCGCCGGAATCGGCGGCGCGGACGGCAACCCCGTCCACCGTGGCGGTGGGAAACTGCGGAATCGGGTCGGTGGCGTGGATGTCTTCTGTCAGCACCAACCCGTATGCTTCGGTGAACGGCACGGTCACGGGTGGCAAAATCGGCGTTTCCTGCAACAGCATCGCCAGCGCCTCCGTTACCGGCAGCATGGGATAGGGTGATTCAGGCATAGCACGTTCCTTTCGAGCAGTATTTTTGCTGATAGCTGATGAAGTTTATCATAAAATAGGGGAAATTGTAAAACTTGTGGCATAAAGAACAGCCGTTGGAGATTAGAAGTTGACAATCAACATTGCACAAAAGCCACAACGTGCCTGCTCTGCCAAAAAGACAGCATTGACCATCATAGCTTTATCAGCTTGAGTCCCATACAATCCCAATGAATAATACCCCGCAACAATCTGCGGGGTATCAAACTGTCATTTCGGACATTTCCGCAGGAAATTATCCGGAATCCATTTTCCGGATTCCTGCATGCGCGGGAATGACAGTTGTGGCAAGCCACGGGGAATTAAACCCAAACTAGATTACAAACTACACGTCCAAATTTTGGACGCTCTTGGCATGGGTCTGAATAAATCGTTTGCGGGGCAACACGATGTTTCCCATCAGCATATCAAATGTTTTGTCGGCGCTGGCAGCATCTTCAATGGCGACACGCAACAACACTCGACTTTCCGGGTTCATGGTAGTCTCCCACAACTGGTCAGGGTTCATTTCACCCAACCCTTTGTATCGCTGAACGTGATATTTATCGCCATTCAGCGGTCGTAAAATTGTGTCACGTTCTTTATCTGAAAAAGCATACTGTACTTGTTTTTTGTGAGTGATGGCGTACAACGGCGGCTGGGCAATATACAGATGCCCGCGTTCGATAACATCCGGCATATAGCGGAAAAAGAAGGTGAGCAACAAGGTGCGAATATGCGCCCCATCCACATCGGCATCGGTCATGATGATAATGTGATGATACCGCAGGTTGTCGGGGTTAAAGCTATCGCCGATACCGGAGCCCAGCGCGGTGATAAAGGTGCGAACTTCGTTATTGCTCAAAATTTTGTCGAGATGCGCGCGCTCGGTATTGAGGATTTTCCCGCGCAACGGCAGAATCGCCTGAAACCGCCGGTCACGCCCCATTTTGGCGCTGCCACCCGCGCTGTCTCCCTCCACAATATACAATTCGGAGCGAGCCGGGTCGCGTTCAGAGCAATCGGCGAGTTTGCCGGGCAATGCCATCGAACTGAGCGCGCTTTTGCGAATGACCAAATCGCGCGCTTTTTTGGCAGCTTCACGCGCCCGCGCAGATGTGCGGCATTTTTCGATGATGTCTTTCGCCCCTTTGGGATGTGTCTCCAAATATACAGCCGTGATGTCCGATACAACTGCTTCGACAGCATATCGCACATCGGTGTTCATCAACTTCACCTTGGTTTGACTTTCAAATTGCGGGTCGGGATGTTTGATGGAGATGATGGCGGTCAATCCTTCTCGAATATCATCGCCGGAAAAATTACTGTCCGCCTCTTTGAGTAGATTACTTTTGCGGGCATAATCGTTGATGGTGCGCGTTAAAGCCGTGCGAAACCCGGTTAAATGCGACCCGCCATCGGGCGTGTGGATGGTATTGGCGAAGGTGTAAATATTTTCGGTGTACGCTTCGGTGTATTGAAACGCTACTTCTACCGTCATATCATCCACATCCTGTTCTCCGGCAATAATGCCGTGCAGGGTTGTTTTATTGCGGTTGAGATAGCGCACAAACGAGGCAAACCCACCTTCAAAAAAGAAGCTATATTCGGTAACCGGGTCGGTGCGTTCATCTATCAACGACAGGGTGATGCCTTTGGTAATAAACGCCATCTCCCGAAATCGCTGCAACAGTGTGTGAAAATTGAATCCGTCCACTTCGGTAAAAATAGTTTCATCGTATTTAAAGGTGATGGATGTGCCGGTGTTGTCGGGGTCCGTCAGTGGTTCCACCGTTTCGACTTCGGTCACGGCAATACCGCGTTCAAATCGCTGGCGATACAAAAAACCGTTGCGCCGTACATCCGCCACCAGCCACGCACTCAGCGCGTTCACCGCGCTCACGCCCACGCCATGTAATCCACCCGACACTTTGTAGGCTTTATTATCGAATTTTCCGCCGGCGTGCAGCGACGTGAGTACCAGTTGCAAGGTAGAAATTTTCTTTTCCGGGTGTGGTTCAACGGGAATGCCGCTGCCGTTATCCACCACGGTGATGCTCTGGTCGGGGTGAATGGTCACGGCGATGGCATCACAACGCCCTGCCAGCGCCTCGTCAATCGAATTATCGACCACCTCATAAACCAAATGGTGCAGCGCTTTTATGTCCGTCCCGCCAACATACATTCCCGGGCGGCGGCGAACTGCTTCCAGACCTTCTAAAACCTGAATATTTTCCGCACCGTATTGTTGTGTGTTTTCTGCTGCCAAAATGTACTCCCAACTTGCCCATTGTTGCCTTTTTGATGGGTTTTTGTCATTTTTCCGCCCGTTAAATAGACCCCATAAATGATATAATTCAATCATGATAGTATACCATATTCAGCGCACTTTCCCAAATGCACCACACGCCCCGCAAACCGGCAAGCACTACTATATATTGGGTTTTCTTCGTCTTTATGCCCATATATAGTAGTGGAAAATGGTTTTTGACCATATGTTCTATATGGCAATGCCGATGGTGTCGTTTGCTTGATTCGGCGTGTCCGATACAATATTATTAAACTGCATTTCACTATGCAACGAAAGGAAGCGACCCATGTCAGAATTTGTCATCGAAGGGGGACATCCCCTGTCCGGAACCTATATTCCCAGTGGGAATAAAAACGCTGCCTTCCCGCTCATTTCGGCGGCGCTGCTCACCGATGAGCCGGTGACACTCCATAACCTGCCCGACATCGGCGATGTGCGCACCATGCTCGAAATTATGAAGGATTTGGGCGTTGAGGTCACCCATCATTCAGCGCACAGCGCCACGCTGCGCGCCTCTACTATCCGCAAAACTACCCCCGACCCCATTCTATTCAGCCAAATTCGTGGCGCGCTGGTGCTGATGGGGTCGATGCTGGCGCGCGCCGGCGCCATCTCCCTGAGCGCGCCCGGCGGCGACCAAATTGGCCGGCGGCGCATCGACACCCACCTGCTGGCGTTGCAGGCGCTCGGCGTGACCGTGGCTCACGGTGGCGAGTTCACGCTCACCGTGCCGGACAAACTGGTCGGCGCCGACCATTTGCTGGATGAAGCCAGCGTCACCGGCACGGAAAATGTCATTTTGGCGGCGGTACGCGCAGAGGGAACAACTAAGTTGTGGAACGTTGCCAGCGAACCACACGTGCAAGAATTGTGTCTGCTGCTGGAAAGAATGGGGGCGCGTATTGATGGCATCGGCTCAAACGCGCTGACCATTCACGGGGTTGACCGGTTGCACGGGGCAGAATTTACGCTCGGCGCAGATTATCTGGAGGTGGGCAGTATCATCAGTTTAGCCGCCGTAACCCACAGCGAAATTCTAATAAAAAATGCCGCTCCCAACCAAATGCGCATGCCGCTGCTGGTTTTTGATAAATTGGGCGTGAAACCGGAAGTTCGCGGTAACGACATTTTTGTTGCCGCCAACCAAAAAATGGAAATCAAACCGGATATCGGCGGGATGATTCCCAAAATTGAAGACGCGCCGTGGCCCGCTTTTCCCGCCGATATGATGAGCGTGTCGCTGGTAATAGCCACCCAGGCAAACGGCACGGTTCTGTTTCACGAAAAAATGTTTGAAAGCCGATTGTATTTTGTGGATAAATTAATTGCGATGGGGGCGCGTATTATTCTGTGCGACCCGCATCGGGCGGTAGTGCAGGGTCCCAGCCCGTTGCACGCCGAACGGCAGGGCATTTCCAGCCCCGATATTCGCGCGGGGATGGCGCTATTGTTGGCGGCGCTCACCGCCGAGGGCACATCGACTATCCGCAATATCCGCCAAATTGACCGCGGATACGAGCGCATCGAAGAGAAACTGGTGCGGCTGGGCGCCCGCATCAAGCGGGTCGGCGGAGAAAATTAGAAGGCGGATAAAACCGCTGTCCCGTTTGCCAATCCCTCCCAAAAATAATACACTGTGCGCCATGTTTTGTTTGAGGCTACCCCATGACCCACACTGTTGTCCCGGCGCCCGCTTCGGCGCACGCCGCATTTTCCACAGGCATCAAAGACACCATTCCGCTGGTCATCGGCGCGGTTCCGTTTGGCATCATATTCGGCACACTGTCATCTGCCAGCGGATTGTCTCCGTGGGGCGCGCTGGCAATGTCGGCATTTGTGTTCGCCGGGTCTGCCCAGTTTATCGCGCTGGGATTGTTGGCGGCAGGCAGCAGTATCCCCCTAATTATTCTGACCACATTTGTGGTAAATTTGCGCCATCTGTTATACGGTGTCAGCTTGATGCCACATTTAAAACACCTGCCTCAACGCTGGCTGGTACCGCTGGCATTTTGGCTCACCGATGAAACCTTTGCCGTGACCATCAACCATTTTTCCGCACATCCCACCCATCCGCACAATCGCTGGATTTATCTCGGCTCGGCGCTGGCGATGTATCTCAATTGGCAAGCCTGCACACTGCTTGGCGTTACCGTTGGACAATCCATTCCCAACGCCGCACAGTGGGGGCTGGATGTGGCAATGCCGGTCACATTTATCGGGATAACTCTGCCGTATTTAAAAAACAAACCGATGTGGGCGAGTGTGATTGTGGCAGGGATTGTTTCGGTGATGGCATATTCCCTGCCGCAAAAATCGGGGTTGATAGTGGCGGCGGCAGCAGGGATTGTGGCGGGATTGATAGCGGAATCGCGCCGGAAACCGGAGGCAGCATGACCGAAGTCTGGCTCATCGGCGGGATGATGGCAGTCACATTTGCCATCAGATATACGTTATTTGCCGCTTCCGGACAGCTAAATTTTCCCGAACCGCTGGCGCGCGCGCTGAAATATGTGCCGCCGACGGCGCTGACGGCAATCATCGTGCCGTCGGTACTGATGCCCAATGGCACGATTGAAATTTCGACGCAAAATGCGTATCTGGTGGCGGGATTGGCGGCGTTTGCCATCGGCTGGTTCCGCAAAAATCTATTACTGACCATCATCGGGGGGATGGGCGCGTTTTTTCTGTGGCGATTGATTTTGTCATCAATATGATAGCTATATCGGGCGTGTTTCAATTTTAAGGCACGTTTGAGCAATCAAATGAATTTGCCGAATGTCATTCCAGCGAACGCGGGAATCCATAAATCTTTTTCTGGATTCCGGATAATTTCCTGCGGAAATTTCCGGAATGACAT
>CAYZQQ010000067.1:0-12785 GCA_964480075.1 uncultured Anaerolineaceae bacterium | reverse complement strand
AAACTGCCGGTGGCGGGCATCACCAACGGGTTGAGCGAGCGCAATCGCCCGGAAAATTTGGCGGAACTGAAAGCATCAGTATTGCGAGAAATGCAGAGCCGGCAGAAATATGGTCGTCCGCTATTTGATAATCCCATTGTGCAGCACGAATTGCTCAATCGCTCTCACAGTTTTGATGGTGAGAGTTTACATGTCAAATCAGAATTGAAGCGACTGCTCCATTTAGAAGTATTCGGCAGCGACCCCGTGCAAGACCCAATTCTCATCACTGCGGTGGGACGGCTGGTGGCACAAAAAAATCTGGGGCTGGCGGCAGACATCATCGAACGCGCGCTGGCGCACGATGAAAACACCAAATTTGTCATTCTGGCATCTGCGCCGCAGGGTGACCCCGAAGGCAAAGCCACCGAAACCGCATTTTTTGCGCTGGCAGAGCGGTTCCCCGACCGGGTGTATTTTAACAACACCTTTAATTTGCCGCTATCGCGGCTTATTTTGGCGGGCGGTGATTTCACGCTGGTTCCATCCCGTTTTGAGCCGTGCGGGTTGGTGGATTACGAAGCGGCATTGTTGGGCACAATCCCCATCGCCCGGCTAACCGGCGGGCTGGGCAAAATTGCTCACTGCGGCTATCTGTATGAATGGCTCGACATCAGCGACCGCGAAGGGGAAGCGGCGGCATTTTTGCAAAAAGTTAAAGAAGCGATTGATGTGTATCGTCAAAACCCGGCTCGCCATTATGAGTTGGTGAATGCCGCCGTCGCCACCGATGCATCGTGGGATAAATCGGCGGGGCAATATGTGCAGCTGTATCGCTATGGGCTGGTGATGAAAGATTGGTTCGCCGCGCGGGGACGGCTGGTGAAACGGTTTGCCCGTTCGGCAAAAAAGGCATTGCCTCAATTTGCCGAATTTTTCATTCCCGCCGAAGCACCATACGGCGATACCTTCAATTGGGAATTGCGGCGAGCACTGGAAAAATAAGATGTCTTGAATATAACTCGTAGGGGCGGCTTGCGAACCGCCCCTACCTAGGCAGAATATTTTCGGAGGACAAATCAATGACGATTGCAATGATCGTACACGGTGGCGCATGGGATATTCCCACCGAGGAACATCAGGCACATATGGACGGTTGTCGCGCGGCGATGATGACCGGGTATAAGATTTTGCGTGACGGAGGCACGGCGCTTGATGCTATTGAGCGCGCCATTATTATGATGGAGGATGACCCTATTTTTGATGCCGGTGTCGGGTCGCATTTGAACCGCGACGGGGTGGTACAACTTGATGCGGGAATGATGGATGGCGGCACATTGCAGGTAGGTGCGCTCGCAGCGGTGGAGCGCATCAAAAACCCAATTTCTGTGGCGCGCCATCTGCTCAACAGCGCGCACAATATGATGGTGGGGCATGGCGCGGATGCCTACGCTGCCGAACACGGATTTTCACGGTGTGACCCGCAAACGTTGATTGTGAAACGAGAAGTGCAGCGCTGGCAATTGGCAAAACGCGAAACACCCACCTCCAGCGATGAATTTGGCAATATTGTGCGCGGCGCAAAACCGGGTACGGTCGGGGCGGTGGCGATGGACCGGACGGGGAATATCGTGGCGGGGACATCTACCGGCGGCACGCTGTACAAGCCCGTGGGGCGTGTCGGCGATAGCCCGCTGCCCGGTTGCGGCTATTTTGCCGATAATGCGCTGGGTGGCGTTTCCACCACCGGACACGGCGAGAGCATCATCCGCATTCAATTGGCGCGCGTTGCCGCCGATTTCTGCTCGCGGCTGTATGCCCCGGCGGCGGCACAGACGGCCATCACTATGCTCGGTGACCGGATTGGAGGATTGGGCGGCTTGATTTTGATTGACCATTCGGGGCGGGTGGGCTTTGCTCATAACACGCCGCATATGGCACACGCCTATCTCACCGGCGAAATGAGTTCGCCGGTGGTGGGGATTGTTTAAAAAGAGATTGGCGATTGGTTATTGACGATTCATCCAATCACCAAAATTACCAATCGCCAATCAACCAATCTCAAATCTCCAAAATTACGGAATTTGCACCGTTGCCACCCCGATGCCACCATCATTATCGGTGACAACCAGCGTGATGGTGTATGGATTATTTGTATCCAGCGCTGCAAATTCATGTATCACGCTGACGCCCGTATCGGTGAACCCATCGCCGAAATCCCAACTATAACTGACAATTTGTCCGTCAGGGTCAGACGATTGACTCGCGTCAAATCCAAATTGCAACCCGTTTTTCGAGCGCAGGTAGAAATTGATGACGGCGGTCGGGTCTTGATTCTCGTTCGGTGCCGGGGTGGGAGTTGCTATCGGGCTGACCGGGGTTTCTGTTGCGGTGGGGGTCGGCACCGGACTGTTTGGCGATGTCGGCGTTGGCAGGGTGTCGGTAACGGTGAGCGCGGTTGAATCTTGCGCGCTGGCACCGTCTTTATCGGTGGCGGTCACAGTCAGCGTAAATTCACCCAGCGTATCAGGGCAGGTGTAGCTCGGCGCACTCACGTTTGCCCCGCTGAAGTCTGCCCACGAACAACCGAGTTGCCCGTTATCCACCGGGCTGGGGTCGCTGCAACTGCCCGCCAGTTGAATGGTTTCGCCGGGCAGACAGAAGTAGTGTCCTCCGGCATCCGCAAGCGGTGGTAAATTGCGCACCATCACCTGTGTGCTGGCGCTGGAGGTCTGCCCGCTGGCAGAATGAACCACCAGCGTCACGGTAAAATCGGCGGGACCGTCATCGTATGAAACGCTGGGTGTCGCCCCGGTTGCACTGCGTCCGTCGCCCAAATCCCACGTGTAACTGGCAATATCGCCGGTGGAACCGCTGCCATCCAATGTGAACGCTGTCGCTTCATCCACATTATAGGTGTCGCCGATGACGGCAACCGGAGGCGTACCCGGTGTGGGAGTCAACCCGGGTCGGCGCGCTCGCAAAACCAACCATAACAGCAGACACGCGACAATTAACAGAATCAAAATTATCAATAGCACCATACGGCGAGTGTTGGTCGGTGATTTCGCAGACACTGATTTCTCCTTTGCATGACAAATTGAAGACCGGTACCATTATACTATACTTTACATAAATAGTCAACCGGCATAGAAAAAATGGGGGCGTTTCACATTTTAAGCAGGATTATTGAAAACTCGGCGAGTATACATGTCATTCCCGCAGGGAAATTCCGGAATGACATATCTCAACCCTCATTCGCCCCAAACCTGAGACGCACCCAAAAAGAATGGGACGGATAAACGTCCCATTTGGATATTTTTCAATTGACCGCTGGCTACAGCGCTAATTCTGCCATCAGCCGCACTGCATCCACGGTGAAGGTCATCACATTCAGTAACGTTGCCGGGCTTTCTTGCCACAATTGCAATCGGTCTTTGATGCGTGCCGGGGGGCCGCACAGCGCCACATCATCCACCAGCGCATCGGGGATGGCGGCGGCGGCTTCTTGCTTTTTACCCGACAAAAATAAATCCTGCACGTGGACGGCATCGGCTTCATATCCAAACCGAGATACCAAATTAAAATAGAAATTCTTTTCGCGCGCCCCCATCCCGCCGATATACAGCGCCAGCACGGGTTTGACGAAACTGCGGCAGGCGTCCACGTCTTCGCCGACCACCACCGATACCGATGGCGCAATTTCAAGCTCCGCCGGCGATTTTCCTGCTTTTGCCAGCCCGGCATTGACCGGCTCGGCGTAACTTTCGGCGTAATGGCGCGGCGAGAAGAAAATTGGCAGCCAGCCATCAGCGATTTCTGCGGCGAGCTGCACGTTTTTCGGTCCGATTGCCGCCAGATAAATGGGCAAATCGGTACGCCCGTGTAAAATGCTTTTCAGTGGTTTGCCCAACCCGGTAGCATCATCCCCGGCATACGGCAGGCGATAATGTTTGCCATTAAACGCGGCCGGTTTTTCGCGGGCGAAAATTTGGCGTAAAATGGCAATATATTCGCGGGTTTTTCCCAACGGATAACGGTACGATTGCCCGTGCCAGCCTTCGACAACCTGCGGACCCGACATACCCAACCCCAGCAAAAATCGCCCCCCCGAAAGCTGGTCGAGCGTCATGGCGGTCATAGCGGTCATCGCCGGGGTGCGCGCGGGCATTTGCATGATGGCGGTTCCCAAATGAATATTTTTTGTTTGCGCCCCGAGCCATGCCAGCGGCGTGACGGCATCCGAGCCGTATGCTTCTGCCGTCCATACGGCATAATAGCCGAGCCGGTCGGCTTCCTGAACCAAATCGAGGGGCAGGTGGATGGTGGCGCCGGAATAACCCAGCGATAATCCAAGTTTCATAGCGGTCTCCTGTTGCGCTGGCGGGTTAATTTTCGCTCACGCTGGGCGCATAAAGCGTGCTACCGCTGAGCGTGTACATTTTCCCATCTTCGGCATTGACGAAAATATCGTGCAGATTATCGAATGTGATGTCATCATCAGCCGTCTTGGGTTTAAATTGCGCGATGAATTTCCCTTCTTTGGAAAGCTGTACGATGCGCCGGTTGCCCGCGTCCGCCACATACAGCATGGGCGCATCTTCCGACGGCGTGAAAATCGCGGTGGGGTCTTTTAATGGAACATCCAGCCCGGAAACTTCAAACGGAACGGGTTCGCCGCTCAAAAACCTGGCGATGTGCCCATCGTGATATAGCACGTAAATAGCGCCGTCAATGGTCATATCCACGGCGTCATTTAAATTGACGGGAATGCCGTCGGCGAAATATTGCTCCGGTGGAGTGGGATAACCGGTTTCGGCGGGCAGATAGCGAAAAATCTGATTCGCACCCGCATCCAGCACGTAAAAATTGCCGTAATAGCTGCCGAATGCCACCGGATTCTGCCATTGGTCGGGGCTGTAAATATTGCTGGGAGCCAGAACATCAAGCGCCGGGTCGTACTCAAATAATCCGGTGCGGGTGGCAATAACCAAATCGCTGACCTGATGATTGCCGGCGGCGGGTATCCATGTCATTCCCAAAATTTTCCCGATGGCGACATCACCCGCCTGTTGCCCCGTTTGGGCGATGATCGATTCATCGGGCAGCAGCCCGTCGCTGATAGCATCAAGCGTGTGATGATAAATTTGTCCACTTCCGGCATCAAACACATACAGATTCATTCCCTGCCGAATAACCTGTTTTGGCTGTGCGGCGGTATCATATTCTTTTAACGCCGGAACATAATATAGATATTTCACATTGTTGATGGTATCCTGCTCGGTGATGATTTTCTCTTTGAGCGCGGTGGTTTCCGGCTGCTCTATTTTGAGCGCGGCGGCTTGGTCGGTGAGAACGACGGCATCGTTGAGCAATCCGCGGGCTTGGTCTGTGGGGGCGCCGAGCGCGGCGTTGAATTTTTCGTTGGCTTGAATGAGGGTACTGGCATATTGCTGGGTGCGATGATACCCCTGATAGACATAAGTTACCAGCGCGACCGCAATTGCCACCAGCGGCAGGACGATGGCAACGGTTTTTAATGAGCTGCGAGATGCCCGACGTGCTGAGCGGGGCGCGTTATTATCAACGGTGGCGCTGGGCAAAATAAGGCGCAGCATGGTTTGCAATCCATTGCCCAAAAATGAGGTGGCACCCACAACTGCGGTTGCCACGGTGCGCCAAATATCGGCAACCGGAATGTGAATTTTGGGCAGTGGAGGCAGCGCCGGCAACTTGGGTAGCGATAGCGACAGTCGCTGACGGGGCATTGTTGCCGCCGCGACGGATTGGCGGTGCGTCGGGTGGATGGTGGCGCTCACTGCGGCGGGGATGGCAAAGTGGAAGCCGCCTTTTTGACGCGATACGGGTGCGGCAGTGGCGGGTTGGCGTGATTTTTTCGGGATGGAGACAGATTGATTTGCCGCAGATGGTTCCAGTTGGATGACCATCGCCGAACCGTATTGTAATTGGGTGTTTTTAACCAGTTTCTGACTGATTTGTTTAATGTCATCGTCTGCCAAAATTTGGCTGGCTTTTTCGGTGGGCAGGCTTTTGCCCAATCGACCATCTACCAACGCAATGACATCGCCCGCTTGCACCTGCACATGCGCAATATACGGGTCAATGGTATGTTGCCAACCCACTGCCGGACTGGGTCCCACCAGCGGATTGCTGACGGGTTGCAGCCATGTGGAATATTCGGGATAACGGGTAATGAACCCTTCGACACGGGTGAATATGGCGGCGGGTCCTGCTTGTGACACAAATAAATCGTCGTTATGCAAAACGGCGGCAACAATTCCGGCAATGACGCGCTTTTCGGGCGGATGGGTGGCGTTATGCTGAAAAAGCCACTGGTTGGCAGTATCCATCGCGCGGCGCAGTCCGGCAGTGATGCCTCCCGCTGAACCGTAGTAGCTGTCTCGCACGAGCATCGTCAATCGTTTCTCAATCAAATCGGTGTTGTTGAGCCGTCCCTGAACCTCTGCCACCACAAATAACGCCCCATGCTGGCGGTGATGCTCTTGGGGCACGGGAACGGCGGTTTGGTTGTGCGGCAATCGCTCCAGCATACCATCCACAACATATAGATGTTCAACCTGAATTTGAAATTGGGTGTTCATAAGTTGCCTTCTTCGCGCTAGACCTTATTTCTATTGACCGTTAAACCTTTGTAACTGTTTCGCTGACCTTACGCAAGTCTATTTATCTGAATTCGGAGTTTTCGCCATAAGGGGAAAACTTGGTTTTTTCCCAAAAATTTGGGGTATGTCATTCCCGCGAAAGCGGGAATCCATCGTTTTGTGGTATGGATTCCGGATAATTTCCTTTGGAAATTCCCGGAATGACATGAACGTCGAACTGAGGTTATTTATGCACTGTGATGACCGCATCTTTGCCACAAATGTAGGTCACTGCCACATTGATAATTGGTCCCGGAGTGATGTCTGCCTGAAATGTGCATGCACCGTTATTGCACGCATGATTGCTGTATAAGTGGATTAGGTCGTTATTGTTAAAATCAACTTTCAACCCTACGCCCTCACCGTGGCAGGTGGCGGCATCATTATCTTCAGTCCAGTGGATGGTCGCGTCGGAAGCCGGAAATCCGTTAAAATCGAGGGTGGAGACACCATTTTTGGGTTTCGGTGCTTTCACCTGCAATTCTTTCCCGGCAAGCTGGGGCATTAACAGGTATATGTTGGCAACCTCAGTGACATAATAGTATAAACTGCAACTTCCCAGTACCATAATGGCGAAAAATATCGCAGCGATGATGAGGAAACGGTTTTGGCGTTTGCGGCGATGGCGCAATACATTATGAATATCGTCCGTTGCCGCAGGTTCCGGCACCACTTCATCCAACGTTTCGGCTTCGGTGAGCGCTTCCGGTTCAATGTCGGGCGCTTTCTCATCTTTGAGTTCATCGGCGGGAGCAGGCGGCACGTCGGTATGTGACAGGGCATCTTCCAACCGGTCGGAAGTAATTTCTTCCCCACTGGTAATCCCGTCTGCCAGCGGTGGTATGGTAACTGCGGGGATTTCATCAGCCTTGCCGAAATCTAAATCTGCATCGGTGGCGAGCGCCGGTGGTTCGCCGGGGGCTTCTAATTCGTCCAAGTTAAAATCGAACACCGGTGGCTCGTCAAAGTTAAAGTCGAAGTCGCCGGGTGAATCATTGAACACCGGCGCTTCTTCAGTGACAATGGGCAACGGCGTCAAATCTTCGGCAAAAGCATCTATACTCCAATCTACATCAGAGGGTGCCGTATCGGTGAAAAGGACATCTGCCGGGGAGGCTTCCGGGGCAATGATGGGGGGAATGTCGGCGGGCGGCGCGCCAATCACAGCCGGCGGTTCGCCGGTATTGCCGATGGGAATATCTTCGGGCGGTATGGCGACAGCCGGCGGTGCAAATTCTGGCGTTTCCGGCTCTTCTGCTTTCTCCGGTAATTCGCCGCCAAATCGAGCCAACCCTTCTTTTGCCAGAGTGCTATCGGGATTGAGCTGCAAAACTCGTTTTAACGCTTCTTGTTTCACCAGCACGTCGTGGCTGACACCGCTGAGCCACATCCACGCCACTTCGTTGTTGGGGTCGGTTTCCAGCACTTGCCGAATGAGCATTTCGGCGGCATCGCGCTTGCCAGATTTTGCCAAATCTATGGCTTGTTGCAATAAAGTTGCCATATCACTCCCACTCGATGGTTGCCGGGGGTTTGCTGCTCACATCATATACCACCCGCGTGATAGCCGGAATTTCGTTTACAATCCGATTGCTGACCTTTGCCAACAGTTGATGGGGCAAATCTGCCCAATCAGCCGTCATAAAATCTTCGGTGGTCACGGCGCGCAGGGCGATGACATTGCCATAGGTTCGATTATCGCCCATAACGCCGACGCTTTTTACGGGGAGGAGCACGGCAAATGCCTGTGATGTTTTGTGATACCAGCCGCTGTCCCACAGTTCTGCCATAAAGATGGCGTCCGCTTGCCGCAGAACTTCCAGCCGTTCCCATGTGATGTCGCCCAAAATGCGCACCGCCAGCCCCGGACCGGGAAAAGGATGCCGCCAGACCATTTCTTTTGGCAAACCGAGGCGCTCGCCCACGGCGCGGACTTCATCTTTGAACAACCAGCGCAGGGGTTCAATTAGGTTGAAGTGCATATCGGCGGGCAATCCGCCCACGTTATGGTGCGTCTTAATTTTCGCGGCAGTTTTACCCGTTCCCGCACTTTCGATGACATCCGGGTACAGCGTTCCCTGCGCCAGAAAATCAATTTTGCCCAATTTACGAGCTTCGGCTTCAAAAATGCGGATGAATTTTTCGCCGATGATTTTCCGCTTTTGCTCCGGGTCGGTCACGCTTTTTAATGCTGAAAGGAATGTTTCGGTGGCATCCACCGCGACGAGTTTGGTGTGCATTCGGTTTTGGAACGTTTCCACCACCTGCTCCGGTTCGCCCTGCCGCAGCAAGCCGGTGTTCACAAAAACGGCGGTCATTTTATTGCCGATGGCGCGATGCAGCAGCGCCGCCACCACCGATGAATCCACCCCGCCGGAAAGTCCCAACAACACTCGCCCGTCGCCAACCTGTTTTTGCACGTCGGCAATCGTTTCGGTGATGAAATTACCCGCCGTCCAGCCGCCGTCGCTGTGGCAAATGTCGTACACAAATGCCCGCAAAATGTCGCGCCCGTGCTCGGTGTGCGCTACTTCCGGATGGAATTGCAAGCCATATAAATGCCGGTCGCGGTCAGCAATAGCGGCATACGGCGAATTTTCGGACACGGCGACGGTTTCAAAGCCCGGCGCAAGCCGGGTCACGCGGTCGCCGTGACTCATCCACACCCGCGTGCGCGGTTCATCCAGCCGAGAGAAAAGCGGGGTATCCCGCCGGGTGATGGTTAGATGCGCTAGCCCGTATTCCCGCTCGTCGCTGGGGTCAACCGTGCCGCCGAGGGCGTGGGTGAGTAGTTGCATCCCATAGCAGATGCCCAGCACCGGTTTGCCGCTGTCCAAAATATGGGCGGGCAGTTGTGGCGCGTCGGGGGCATAAACGGAAGCGGGTCCGCCGGAAAGGATGAACCCCGGCGGGTCAAGCGCGTCAATCTGCGCGTGCGGCGCATCGAAGGGGAGTAATTCACAATAGACTTCCAGTTCGCGCACGCGGCGGGCGATGAGTTGGCTGTATTGCGAGCCAAAGTCTAAAATGACGATGGCGCGGCGTTTGCTCACGGCGAAACTCCTTCGGCGAAAATGATTTCGGTGTCGGTCATTTTTTCGATGACGGCGAGCGAGCGGACGTGCAAGCCTTCCGCTTCGAGCATGGCGCGCCCGCCTTCAAACGATTTTTCGATGACGGCGCCCACGCCGACAACTTCTGCTCCGGCGGAACGTGCTAGTTCCACCAGCGCCATAATAGTGTATCCGGTGGCGAGAAAATCGTCCACAATCAGCACTTTGTCTTCCGGTCCCAAAAATTCCGGCGACGCCATCAGATGCACTTTGCCGCCTTTGGTGTGCGATGGTGCGGTTGCCGTCAGCACGTTGGCGGGCATGGTGATGGGCTTGGTTTTGCGGGCGTAGGTCACTTTTACGCCCAGTGCCAGCGCGGTCATCAGCGCGGGGGCAATGCCGGAAATTTCGGCGGTGAGGACTTTATTGATACCCATCGCGCCGAAATGCGCTGCCAGCGCGCCGCCGACCGCCAGCATCATCGCCGGGTCAACCTGATGATTGATGAAACTGTCAACCTTTAAGATGCCACCGCCGAGATTTTTTCCTTCAGTCAAAATACGTTCTTTTAACGCTTGCATGTAAATCCTCCCATTTACATAAGATTATTGTACCATATTTTTATGTCAACGTCTAGTTTGTATTTTGTAATTTTCGGAGAGTATAGCACAAGATGCGAAAGAGAAGGAAATTTCGGGTAGAAAGGTGGGTGTGGGAGACAAAAAGCAGGGAGCAGGGGACAGGGAAAAATTCCCATACTTCCTACTTGTCATACATCAATACATTGTGTAAGGTGTTGAAAAGCATTAACAGAAGAATCCATCGATACATCGTGTTACCTTCAAACATCAAACGTTGCCGCAATGTCATTCCCGCGAAAGCACCCAAACAACGGGCACAGGCGGGAATCCATCATTTGCCGCTGTGGATGCCGGATATTTCCCTGCGGGAAATTCCGGTATGACAAAAACTCCAAATTCAGGTTATTTTATTCCCGAATGGATGAAACTTTGGATAAAGCGTCGTTGGAAAAAGAGGAAGGCAATCAGCAGCGGGGCAACCACAATGAGCGTGGCGGCTGCCAGCAGCGACCACCGCGCGCCAATTTCGCCGAGTTGGGTGAACCGCACCAGCCCGACCGTCAGCGGGCGGCTGGCGTCGCTGTTGGTGACGACGAGGGGCCACAAAAATTCATTCCAGTGCCATGCCACAGATGAAATACCAAAGGCAATCAGCGATGGAATGGAGGGCGGCAGGTAGATATGCCGCACCAACTGCCACCACGAGCAGCCATCAATGATACCCGCGTCCACTAAATCGCTGGGAACGCCCAAGAAGGCTTGGCGCATCAAAAAGGTGCCAAACGCCGAACCGAAATACGGAAGGGCAATCGCCAGCCGGGTATCGAACAGCCCCAAATTGCGAATCGTGCTGAAATTCGGTGCCAGCAGGGCGGTGGTGGGAATCATCATTTGCAGCAACACAAAAATGAAAAACCATCTTTTTCCCATAAACTGATAATGGGCAAAAGCGAATCCTGCCATCGTGACGGTGACCATCTGCGCGCCCAAAATCATCAGCACCACAATGATGGTGTTGATGTAATATTTGTCAAACGGTGCCAGCGACCACGCGCGCCGGAAATTTTCAAATGTAACGGTACTGCCGAACCAAATATCGCCGTGCTGCATCGGTTCGGAAAAAGGGCGCACCGAGGCGACCAGCGCCCACAGCAGGGGCATCGCCCAGACAATTGCCAGCGACAGCACAACGGCGATGGAAAGCCAGTACCACATCCGGTTGAGAAAGGTTTTTTGCGCCATTAACCTTCCTCCGCCCGTTCTGAAACAACAAAATTGGTGATGGTGAATACCAGCAATATCGCCACAAAAATCACGGTCAGCGCGGCAGATAACCCGATGTCCTGATTTTCAAATCGTAATTGCCACAGATAATAGAGCAGCACCGTGCTGGCGCGGCTGGGTCCGCCGCCGGTGAGCACGAAAATATGGTCAACCGTGCGGAAAGCGTCAATAAACGCGATGGTGCTGATGAAAACGGTGGTTCGCCGCAGCAGGGGGAAGGTGATGCGCCACAGCGTTTGCCAGCCATTCGCTCCATCGAGCGCGGCGGCTTCATAAACATCCGTGGGCAGATTTTGCAGTCCCGCCAAATAGAAAAGCATATAATATCCAGCGTTTTTCCACATGGCGACCAGCATAATTGCCAGCAGCGCCAAACTTGGGTTCCCCATCCAATTTTCTGCGCCGTGATACCCCAAAAAACGGATGGTGCTGTTGAACAACCCGTAATCGGGGGTGAAGAAAAATTTCCACACCGTTGCTGCACTGACCATCGGCAGTAACGCCGGGTGGAAAAATGCCAACCGCGCCCAGCCAATCCCTTTCAGCGAGCGATTGACCAGCAGGGCGAACAAAAAACCGAGCACAATGCTGACGGGCACGGTTCCCAGCGCGTAAATCAGGGTGTTGTTGACCACGTGATGGAACCGGTCATCGGTGAAGAGGGTGGCGTAATTTTGCAGCCCGATGAATGCCGGGTCGCGGAAACGGGCGATGTTTAGCCGCTGGCGGAAAAAACCTTCATAAATGGCAAGTAGCGTGGGCCACGCTGTGAACAGCGCCACAAAGACGAGTGTCGGCAGGATGAGCAGATATGGGAGCAGTGGGCTTCGTTTTTGTTTGGGGCTGGTCAATGGTTGGTTCATAGAAAAAACACCAGTGTAGGGGCATTTGGCATCGTGCCCCTACACACAGGTAATTTAATGTGGAATTATAATTATTCGCAGAAAGGCTTCAATGCCGTTTCGGCATCTTTTTGAGCGGCATCCATCGCGTCTTGCGCGGTCATTTCATCGTTGTATGCTTTTTGCAGGTAATCATGGAAAATATTGCGCACTTCGCCCAAATCTTGGATGGAGAATTCTGCACCGGCGTATTGCGGTGCGTTGAACTCATCCATCATTCGCGTCGGTTATGCTAGATACGCTTTCATCGCGTCGGTATCGAAGGCGTTTTGGCGGTTGGGGATGTACCTGGTATTGATGCTG
>CAYZQQ010000066.1:0-12882 GCA_964480075.1 uncultured Anaerolineaceae bacterium | reverse complement strand
GTGGGCACAATCTGAATATCACGACCTGGCCAGTGAATTAAAAGACGGCCCTGCAAAAACGCCATCTTCCGCCGGGGTGTGTTCCAAATTGACGAAAAATTGGGTGCGCTCCATGCTGAGCGCTTGCAATTCGGTTTCGACCCCGCGCGCCAGCGCGTCGCCCGCCGTTCGCCGCGCCGCCGACAATTCTGCCGCCAGCGTGCCCAACTCGCGCCGCAGGTCGGTTTCTTTGGCTTGCAGCGCCTCAATTCGTTCTTCGGAATGGGAGATGGAATCTAATTCTGCCTGCGCTTGTTCGCCAAACGTCAAAATTTCTGCGATGCTGGCACCGTATTTTCGTTTGAGATGGTAAATCAACCCCAGCCGTTCTTCCACTTCCTGCAATCGTTCCGGACTAAATTCAATCGCTTCCGCATACGTTTGCAACTGCCCCGCCAAATCTTCCGTCTGATAGACGATTGACTCTGCCAGTTCCGACATCGGTTGGGCACTGTTATCAATGCGTAGCAGCGCGGATAGTACCCGCGCCACCTGCCCCAGCAAATCACCGGCGGCAGGTTGTTCATCGTTGCCTTCCACCAGCAGGCGATACGCTTCACCCGTCAACTGGCTGATTTTTTCGGCGTTTGCCAGCCGCGTGCGCTCGGTGTTCAGGTCATCTTCTTCGCCGGGGTGAAGGTCGGCAACCTGAATTTCATCCATCTGAAAGGTCAGTTGGTCAATACGCCGTGCCAACTGCTGGGCATCCTGCGTCAGTCGCTGTAATTCGCGGCGGACCTTTTGCATGGCGCGATACAGGTCGCTGACGCGCCGGCGTTGGTCTCCCAACCCGCCAAATCTATCCAGAAACGCGCCGTGCATTTTGGGGCGCAACAGGCTCAAATGTTCATGCTGTCCGTGGATGTCTACCAGCGGCGCGGCGATTTCTGCCAGCAGCCCCGCGCTGACCGTGCGCCCGTTGACGCGCGAAAAGTTTCGCCCGGTGGCGCGAATTTCGCGTCCCAGCGTCAGTACGTCCGGCGAATCGCCTTCCAGCCCTTCGCGTTCCAAAATCGGCGTGATGAGCCGTTGCAGGGTTTTGGGCAGATGGAATTGCCCCTCCACCACCGCCGATTTGGTATCGGCGCGAACCACATCGCTGGTGGCGCGCCCGCCCAGCAGCAGGCTCACCGCGTCAATGATGATAGACTTTCCCGCGCCGGTTTCGCCGGTGAGCACATTAAAACCGCCGGTAAAAGCGAGGTGCAGTTCATCTATAATGGCAAAATTTTTGATGGTCAGTTCTGTGAGCATAGAAATTTGTCATTCGTATTCCGTGCTGCGTATTTTGTAATTTCATGCAATACGCAATACATTTTGTATTTTTAATTGTACTTTTTGAATTATTGTCACTTCAGTCGCGCCATAATGGTTCCCGTTCCCAAAAACAGCAGCATACCGGGGACAATTAACCCGAAAAAGTTGCCACCGAACAGCATCAGCACCAAAAACGGGGCGACACCCCCCACCAGCGCTCCGGCAACGACGTGCGCCAAATACCGCGAGCGGCGGCGGCGCACTGCCCGGCGTACCGCTTCGGCGATAAAACCGCCGGTAACGGGCGCGAGAAAAAAGGCGATGAGCCATGAAAACCAGCCAATACTGCCGATGAGAAACGTAAAAATTCCCCCGGCGATGAGCGACAGCGGCAGCGCCACCAGCACGGCGATGGGATAATCGCCGAGACTGCCGGTATAAAAACGGTTTTCTTGCTCGCGGAGACATTCGGGGCAGATATAGCCCGTCGGTGTGGGACGCGCGCATTTGCTGCAAATGTATCGCCCGCATTTTTTGCAGCGCAGGCTGGTTTCTACGGTTGGATGGCGATAGCAGTAGTGAATGTCGGTTGGAATTTGGTCGGTCATACGAATCTCCAGCTACCGCAGTGTGTCCGCGGTGAATTTCATCACGCGATTGTTGCCCGAATCCAGCGCGAACAACGATCCATCGGTAGCGATGTTCACATCGAGTGGTAATTTAAAGGATTGCACGTCTTGCCCAAATTGTCCAAAGGCGAACAGAATTTTGCCGGTGCTGTCATAAACGATGACGCGATAATTTTCCGGGTCGCTGATGAACACCCGTTGGTTGCTATCCACCGCGATGAACGGTTTGTTGAGCACGTTCTGCGTGTCCCAACCCACTACCGACCACTGGGTAACGGGCGCAAAATTCGCATCAAAGACCTGCACCCGCTGATTCCACGCATCTGCCACGTAAATATTGCCGCTGGTATCTATTGCCAATCCGGTGGGTTCCTCAAAATGCCCCGGTTCGATGCCGCTGCCGCCCCATGAACCCAAAAATTTGCCATCCGCGGTGAATTTCTGAATGCGTTTGTTGCCTGTATCGGCGACAAAAACGTTGCCATCACTATCGAGCACAATATCGCGGGGACCCCAGAAACTGCCGGGGAAGGCTTGAGCATCGCCCTGCGCGTCGGCAAACGCGCCAAACTCGCCGATGAAGTTACCGTCTTCATCAAAGATTTCCACGCGATGGTTCCATGTGTCGGAAATGTATACCTTCCCGTCTGAGCTAACGGCAATACCCCACATTTCGTCGCCAACTTGACCGGATGCATTACCCGCCGGAACATCCCACGATTTGAGGAAGGTGCCGCTTTGGTCGAAAATCTGGATGCGATGGTTGCCGCTATCGGCGACATACACCTGTCCCTGCGGCGACAGCGCCATCGCGCGCGGATTGACAAATTGCCCGTCGCCCGCGCCGGTGCTACCCCATACTCGCTCGGCGGGAATGTCGCGGCGCACGTCGGTGTATGGGTCAACCACGGGAGCGGCAGCGGCGGCGCTTTCGGTGTGATAGTTCCATAGTTCATTTAGAATATCTTTTCGCACGAACATGTACATTTGGGTGCGGAAGGGCCAATCTTTAAACGTGTGGTCATCTATTTTGCGATAAAACAATACGTCCCACAGCCATTTGCGATTTTTAGGAATGGCATCAATGGCAATTTGGTCGGCTTCTTCCTGCGATTGTCCCTGCACGGGCGTGGCGGGCAAATCCGGCACGAAAAAATCGTGCCAAATGCGACTCAATGACTGCCCTTTGTAATTTTCAAGGGGCCACCATACCTGCCGATAGTCGAAACGGTGGTATTTATCGCCAAGAAATGGGGTGACATCTTCCAATTTTACCTGATCGTCCGGCGAAATAATCACCACTGGTGCATCGTTGATCGCGTCGCGGTTGGGATTTGAGCCGAAAAATGCACGGTTCGGATAATCGCGCATGTACCATTCCAGGGGCCAGATAACGCCGCCATACGCCACTTTTATCTGTTTGTCGCCCACTGTGCGCCGCGAAATATCATCAATTTCGTTGATGACCCATTTCACATCGGGCGCAGCATGGGCGTACACCAAAAATTCATTCACATAATCATAATTGATAAACGATGCCATCACCGCGGACCGCACGGTGAACACACTCAACACGCCGAAAAATACCAGATAGAGCATCGGCTTGACGCGCATCGCGCCGAGCTTTCTCCCCACGCGCCACACTTCCCAGCCGATGAGCACGGCGATGACCAGCGCGATGATGAACCGCGATGTGGCTTGCAGGTCTTGCAGGCTCTGTCCCCGGAACGGTTTACTGGTGAGCGCCACCAGCACCGTCGCGCCGAACAGTGGCACGAGCAGCGCGAACAGCACGCCATTACCTGTTTTTAGACTCTCCCAGTCGAAACGGTCGAGTACAATTTGGCTGATATAGCCCATCAAAAAAATGAACGGCAGGGTGATATGCACCGCCAGCCACGGCATTTTTTCGCCCGCCCAACTGTAAATCACAAACACGCCAATTGCCCAGAAAATGAGATACGCCAAAAATGTGCCGCCATCAGAATAGAACGGCGCGGTGGGAGCGGGGGTATGTTTGTGATGTTTGCCGTGCGGATGGGTTTCCGGTTCCGCGTCCGGCACATCGTTATCGCCCCACGATGGCGCTTTTTTAAACAGAACCCATATCCCGCCCAGACCGCCCAGCAGCAACGGCAAAAACTCGTACATCGGCGTGACGACCAGATAATAGTAGCCCGGTTGTGAACCGCGTTCCACGCCCTGCTGTTTTAGCCAATAGCTCACCGCGCCCCATGTGCCGCTGATGAATCCGGCGGGATTGGTGAAAAAGGTGGTGTGCAACAGGAAGAAAATCACTGCCGCGGCGATGACGGGTCCCGCCAGCAGCGCCAGCGCGGTGTCGCGCTTGGCGAGCAGCGATTTTATGGCGGTGGTCATGGGTTTATGGCGGCGGTCAATGTTGGCGGCGATGGTCAGCACGCCCGCTAAAATGCCAAACACCATCAGCAGCAAACTGCCAACTTTGCTCCATGCAATCCCCGTTTCCGGTACGGGCAATCCGTCCAAAAAGACGGCGATGAACAATCCGGCAATGGTCAATCCCAGCAGGGCATAAAATATATCCCGCAATCGCTTGCCGGAGAGATTCTCCCACAGCAGCACGCCCAGCACAAAGACCACCCCAATGAAGCCGTGAATAAACGCGATTTCTTTCGCCGAGAGAAACAGCGCAATGGTGATGGCTTCCACATACAGCCAGCGTTGTTTGCGGGTGCGCACAAACTGAAAGAGCGCCAGAGCCATCATTGCCGTGAAAAACGCGCCATAACTTTCGTTGCGGATGTAGCGGGCATAATATAGAATGATGGGTGATATGAGCAATCCAACGCTGGCTACCAGCGCGCCGAGTTTTCCCATCCACTGCCGAAAATAAATGGGCAGCATCACCAGCGCCGCACCGAAGGCTGCCGCAGGAATGCGGGCGGTGAAATCGCTCACGCCAAAAAGCAAATATGAAAGCGCCACCAAATGGAATTGCAGCGGTCCGTGCATCAACGGGTCGTGGATGTACCCTTCGCCATTGAAAAGTTTGTACGAAAACAGCGCGTGCAGACTTTCATCATGGCTGATAACCCGATCCCCCAAGTGATAAAAACGGGTGACCACCGCCAGCACAAAAATGGTCAAATACAGCACCACTTCCCAATTGATGGTAACGGTTTCAAACAGCGGTTTTTCCAAAAATGATGATTTCGGGTTCGATTTTGGTGTGACAGTCATAGGTTTTTAGGTCCGCGTTTCAAGTTCAAAGTTTCGAGTTTCAGGGTTGAGTGAATTTTAGATTACCAATTGCTCAATTTTTTTATCCGCCCCGTACCCACAGCACAATCTGGTCGTGCCCGGGATTGTGGTTGGGTAAATGCCGATAAACATACCAGCGCAGCCAATCTTTACCCTGCAATTGGGTCGGTGTCCAAAAAGAAACCAGCGCAAATTCTTCGCCGATGTAATTGCCGTCGGGTTGTCCAAGTTGTGGGCGGGCGAGAATGATGGACGCATCTTGTGCCGATGCGAAATTCGGCACAAATGTCGCTGCCCGAAAATCACGCAAAAGCCAGCGCAATTGCGACTCATCCACGCCTGCCACCGCGATGTCAATTTCGTGCGCGTCGCCTGCGCGTTCCATAGAATGTTGGCGCAAATCGTGCGCCAAATCGGGCAATCGGGTTGAAGCGGGGAGCGGTTGCATCGGTTCAAATGGCAGGTCATACAATTTACCGAAACTTAATCGCCATGATAATCCCATCGAAACCACACCGAATGTTACCAGCGCAATCACCGCCAGCCCGCGGAACGCAGTATCGCGCCCATACCAATTGCCGAAAACAATTGCTAGCCCGATAACGAGCAAAATGCCGGCGGCGGGAAGTATCCATGCCGTGGCGCAGCCAGCCTGCGCCGCTGTACACTTCGACCAGCTCATCAGGCTAACATACACGAACACCGCTACCATCAGCCCGATGGCGACCAGCAGCCCGTCACTTTCCACTTTGGCGGAAGTGCGCCAGTTATGCCACAATTCGCCGAATTGTTCGCCCGCCAGCAACGCCAGCGGCACAAAAACCAGCAGCATCTGCCCGCTGCTGCGCCCCGATTGCACAATATCCAGTAATACCGCCAGCGCAATCCATGCCGTCAGCAGCCAGTGGATCGGTTTTTTCCCGGCGATTGCCCTCGCCAGCCCCGCCGCACCGAACGCGACCACCAGCGGCTCATAAAAAATCAGCGTGAGTGCGGCGGGCAATGCGCCACCGGGACGCGGGGTGATACCGAAATCGGTCAGCCAGCGGGTGAATTGTTCCGAAATGGCGGCGAACCCGTTCAGGTTAAAGGTGGCAGCCGTTGCCAAAACGAAGAGCGCCAGCACCGACCACAGAGCGATGCGGCGCACGAGATTATTTTCGGTGGAAAATTGAGTTTTGAGGAGGTCAATGGTTTTTCGATTGCTGCTTGCCACCAGTATCAGCGTCAGTAGCAACACTGCCAATGCCGAAAATCCGGCGGTGCCGGCGGTGAGCAACAGTCCCAGCCCGCCGCCGACGGCAGACAATCCAGCGGGACGATGGTCACTGAGCCAGCGGATGCCGCCTACCAGCACCAGCATCGCCCCGACGGCTGCCGCTATATCGCCGCTATCGGTGCGCGACCAAAAGAGCGGTGATGCGGACACTGTCAGTAATATCGCTGCCGCCAGCGCGCCGCTGCGGCTCAATTCGCGCCGCAAGCCGAACGGCAACAGTACCAGCGCCGTGCCGAGCAACACATTCGCCAGCCGCGCCGTCCAATTTGCCACCCCGAACAGCAAAAATGCGCCACCGGTCAGCGATGCCAGCAGCGGGCTGTAATCGCCGGTGGGAATGCCGCCGCGATAAATATCCAGCGCCGCCAGCGCTTGAGTGGCTTCGGATGCATCCAGCGGATAACGCGCCAGCGCCACCAGCCGCAGCGCCAGCGCCGCGATGGCGATTCCGCCCCACAGCGCCATTTCGATAGTGAGGGCAGGGGCGGCAGATGTTTGTTCAACGTTTGACGGCAGTTCGGTTGTCACAGAAGTCATAAAAACCAGTCCACTGATGAACACAGATAAACACGGATGATATGTTTTGTGCTCACTTTTATATCAATGGTTTCCTATATTTTCAAAAAACTCTTCGTTTAATTTGCAAACGCGGAGTGCCAAAATTGAGCAATAACCCAACCTGGAGTCCGGTTGCTTTTAAGTAATTTAACAGTTGTGCTTCATGTTGAGTGGTTAGCGCATTGAGTGCTTTTAATTCAACAATCACCTGTCGCTCAACCAGTACATCTGCATAATATTCTCCAACCTCGCACCCTTTATATTGCACGGGCAATTTGACTTCGGACTCGGCGTGGATGGCTTGATTTTTCAGCTCAACCATCAGCGCATTACGGTAAACTTTCTCCAAAAACCCAGCCCCCAAATGGTTGTGGACTTCAAATGCTGCGCCGATTATTTTTCGTGTAAGTTCGGCGTCGGGATAATCCATCATTCATCAAACCATATAAAATTAGTGTCCATCTGTGTTCATCTGTGGACAATTTCTATCTTTCATAAATGGTTACTGCGCCGTGCTGATATGTCACTTTCAGCAACCGGTCGAATTTCGCCAGCCCGTTGGGGGCGTATGCCTCTCGTTCCGTTGGTCCCACATAAATGTAGGTTATATCATATTTATCCAGCAGGGTCAAAGTGGTTGTCGGGTCAAGCCCGTTGTAAATTTTTTCAATATCCGGCAAACGCGCATTCACCACATCAAGCGTGCCACGCCACTGATATTCGTGAAAATCCCAGCCGACCAGCGTCTGCCGCCCGCTGAGCGCACTCACCCGGCTGAGATAATTGTACGATTTTCCGGGGCGTTCCAGAATCACGGCATCGGGCGGGGTATTTTCGCGTAGCCATATAACGGCGGCATAATCATCGGGATGCTGACTCTGCACCCATGCCATCCCGTCGAGCGTTGGCTGCGCCCGGAAATTTGCTGCTTTGGTGGGAATTGCCAACACGGGATAAACCATCGCTGCGGCGATTGCTACTGCCACCGAACCCCGCCACAGCCCGCGCCACACGCCGCGCAATTCCCGCGAAACGTAATACACCCCGAATGCGCTCGCCAGCGCCAGTAAAATCCACGCCTGAAAATAGAATTTAAAAACGGTGTTCATCCGGTAACCGAATAAATCTTTCAGATACACAAATTCTACCGCCAGCGGCAGCGCCAGCCCGACCAGCGCCAGCAACAGCGCGAATTTTTCAGCGGGAAATTCCACCGCCGCGCCCGCCGGTTTTTTCGGTGTGCCCGCCCACAGATGCGCCAGCGCCCAGCCGGTCAACCCGCCCAGCAGCAAAAACGTCCACGGCGCAGAAAGCCGCCGCCGAATGATTTCCCACAGTAAATCAGATTGGGTTGCACCATTTAGCGCCGATTGCACATTGGGGTCGTTCAGCACGTTCTGCACAAAGGCGCGCCCGCCCGGCAGCACCAAAAACGAAATAACCAGCACAATCAGCAACACCAGCGGACCCAGCATGGTCACCGACAGCGCGCTGCCGAGTTCCTGCCGCCAATTCCATTTGGCTGACCGCGATACCGTTGCCAGCAGGGCGAGTATCATCACCAAAAATGGCCCGAAAAAAACCGCAAATTGCCGCAATCGGGTAGGATTCCATAAGTTTGGCAGAATGCCACCTGCCTGCGATTGAAAACTGATATAAAATGGCAAATAGATGATCCCCGCCAGCACGGCAAAAATTCCCACGCCGATGACCGCGTCGGTGAGCTGCGACCGTCCGAGCCACAGCGCAAATGCCAGCCCAAAAATTGCCAGATAGATGGGCAAATCCCAGGTGTTCAAAAATCCCAGCGCGCCGATGACAATCACTGTCAGCGCGAATGCCAGCCGCCCGCCCGATGCCGCAATCAACGCCGAAAAACCGCCGAGCCACCGTTCCGCCAACGATTCGGCGGGGGGGAAAGCGGGACGTTCTGCCAGCAGCAGATTCAACGCCAGCGCGATGGCGAGCAGCACAAATGGCAGCGCCAGCACATGCGGATGCACGTCGCCGAGCATGAAACTGAAAAAGGGAAATTCGTCAATCATCTCTTGTGATTGCCCGGTGAGCGCATAATCCAGCACCACCCGCGAGCCGCGCCACCACCACAAAAATCGGCTGGGCAGCCAGCTCCCCGACACGGGGGCAGCACGTAGATCCAAAATATCAAGCCATTTCCAAAACCCCGGCGATAGCAATCCCCGCGCGTGCAGTACTTCCAGCAGCCCTTCCCAGTGCCCCATAATACCCACAAACAGCGCGCCCAGCAATCCTGCCGAGCGAATTGCGCCGGAGGCAACGGTCATTTCCGGGTGGTGGCGGCGTTCATATACCGCAATCAAATTGGCGGTGATGCCGAACGCGCCGGATAGCGTTAGCGCAAACAGGGTGGGGATGAACAGATTGAAGGCGGTGGTTGGCACAATGCCGCTCAATCGCGCCAGCATCGCCATCAATACATATCCGAAATAATAATAGCTGATGCCGTACCCGGCGAGCCACGGGTCACGCGGGGGGAATGCGGGGCTGAGCAGGGTAGAATTGACGAACGCCGTTTCCATCCACTTTTCGCCGCCCGCCGTTTCGATGGCGGGATTGTAACTTTTGAACACCGCCCAGCCGAACAGCGCCAGTGCGAACAGCGTTTCTACCGTCAGCACATATCGCAGATGGGTTTTCAGCCAATTGCGCAGCGAATCGCCGTTTTGCCGCGACTGCCACCACAACCCCAGCCCACCGACCGCCGCCAGCGCCAGCACTGTGCCGCCAAGATTGTTTTTCAGCAAACCGAACGTGCCACCGAACCACAGCACAAAGCCCGTCAGCAGCAATCCAATCGGGCGCGCGAAAGCGTAGCCCCGGTCAGGCAGGTTTTTCAGCAGCCGAAATGCAATCGATACCCCGATGAGGTTGAAGAGTTGCAATATCAGCCAAAAAATTAAAATGGATAGAAAAATAGAAACCATAAGCCGTTACGAATGATTTTTTTCGTGAATGTGGAATGGCACATCAATGAGCACCACATCCTCCACTGCGCGCAGCCGCAACCGCAGTAGGTTGGCGGTTTGATTGTGCAATAATTGCCCAAAGAGCGAATCGGAGACAAATTCCGGCACGATAACCGTTATCAATTTTCCGGGATATTCTACCTCGGTCACTTCGGTAATATAATCAATCAGCGGGTTGAGCAGGTCGCGATATTCATAATCGATGACGGTCAGATCAATGCCTTTGGTGATGTCTGGGAAACGATTCCAGCGCCGCATTAACCGCTGGTGATGTTCCGGGCTGGTAGAAACGGATACTGCTCGTACATTGTTTGAGAATCGCCGCGCGTATTTCATTGCCCGCAATGTACCACGGTGAATATCTCCCATAGGGATGATGATAACATCGGCAAACTCTTGTAATTTGGCGGGATTGAGATTGCGGGTGCTCAACTCGTTCGCCACGGTATCATAATGGTTCCGAATTGAGCGGAAAAGCAGCACCAGCAGCGGAATGGCGGTGACGACAATCCATGCCCCTTCGGTAAATTTGGTGACCACCAATGCCACCAGTACCACGCCCGTCACCACCGAGCCGAGCATCGGCAAAAAGCGTTTGTATTTCGCCGAAGCTTCGTAGTGAATAGTCGTTACCAGTGTTTTGGCGGTTTCCCCCGGTTTGAGTGTCATAATTTTATTGAAGAGCCGCACCATTCCTTGCTGTGACAGCGTGAAACCGAGCATTACGCCGAGGGCATACAGCGGCAACATGTGGATTTCGTTGGCGCGGAAAACAATGATAATAATGGCTGCCAGAACTGACAACGTGATGATGCCGGCATTATACACCAGCCGGTCACCGCGATTTTGCATCCAACGGGGCATAAATCCGTCATGGGCTAAAAATGAACTGACGCGCGGAAAATCCTGAAAACCGGTATTGGCGGCTAAAACCAGTATCAGCATCGTAAAAAATTGAACCCAGCCATAAATAAAAGTGCCGCCGGGCAGACCGGTGGTTACGGCACGGGTCATTTGCGATAATATACTTTCTGCTTCAAATGGCATCAAGTGCAGGTGGGTGGACAGGAAGGTAATGCCCACAAACAGGGTCATCGCAATTGTGCCCATCGCAACCATCGTTTGTGCCGCGTTTTTCGCCTCCGGCGGTTTAAAGGCTTGCACACCGTCACTGATGGCTTCAATGCCGGTGAGGGCGGTACATCCGGCGGCAAAGGCGCGGGTGAGCAACCAAATATACAAAAACCCGACGGCAGCGCTATCCATTCCGGCAAAACTGGGCAGCGGATGTTCAATTGATACCGGGGCAGGTGCGCCAAATATTCCAAATAACCGAATTAATCCCAACACCACTGCCACCAGTACTCCGAACACAAAGGCGTATGTTGGAATGGCGAAAATTGTGCCGCTATCGCGCACGCCGCGCAGATTTACCCATGTGAGCAGCAGAACCGCCAGCAGCGCCAGCTCCATACTATATGGGAAAAGCTGTGGCAGAGCGGAAGTAATGGCGCGTATGCCCGCCGAAATGGAGACCGAGACGGTCAAAACATAGTCAATCAACAATGCTGCCGCCGCAAATAACGATGGCAGCGTACCCAGATTATCTTTGGTAACCATATACGCCCCACCGCCTTTGGGGTAGTGGGTAATGGTTTGGGTATAGCTGAATATCACCAGCAGCACCAGCCCCATCACCCCGAGAGCCAGCGGGAGAGTGACGTTTAAGGCGGATGTGCCGACGAGAATCAGCACCGTCATAATGGCTTCGGTGGCATAGGCATTGCTGCTAATGGGGTCGGAGGCAAAAACTGCCAGCGCGCGAACCTTATCAAGCCGCTCGTGCATCTCTGCGCGGGTGGGGAAAGGTTCGCCAAATAGAACACGTTTTACTCTTTTATATGAAAAACTCATAATACGACTCCAAAAGATAACGAGAAATAGAGCGGGTATTTTTTTCCCATAAACCCTAATTATAGTCTTGGTGAGTATTCTATCAAAAATTGTCGGGAGCGGTGTGCTAAATTTTGATTATGAACTCCGCCGGTAAATCACCGTGCGGTCGTTGCGGAATATCACATGCATTTCGCCGGATTGCACCAGCGCGTCAAACCGCGCCTGCGATTGCTCGCCGTACAGCGTGCGTTCCAACTGCCCGAAATAGACATATTCAATGCCCAACTCATCCATCAAATTGAGCGTCCGTCCGGGGTCGGTGGCGAACCAGAATTGATTGACCAGCCCGTCGCGCTGACCCAATTCCTGCGGGAAATGCTGCTCGCTTTGGTGCAATCCGCCCACCACCGACGGCAATCCGGTGTACGCCGCCACCCGCATGCCCCATTCGCGGTAATAGCCGATTTTCGCTTCGGCGATGACGGGCGTGCCGTGAACATTTTCCTGCATCCACTTGATGGCATCATAATCAAAATGCAAATCGTATGTGACATTTTCCCAACTGAACTGACCGACGGTCATATATGCCATCCCGTCGAGCGTGTTTCGCGGCGGTTGCGCACCGGGGAATCGGTTGTTCAGCCGGGCGCGCGTGCCCAGCACAAAAAAGACCAGACTGCTGAACACCATCACCGCCACCGTGCCCCGCCATACCGACCGCCAGCCCCAATTCCACCTTGCCGAGCGTTCCCACAGTGCGGGCAACATCACTGCCGCCGCAATGCCGAACAGCGTCCATACCTGAATGAAAAATTTGAAGTAGGTGTTCATGCGGTAATAATCGCCGCCGCCGAGAAAATCGCGCAGAAAGACGAATTGCACACCGAGCAGCAACAGCAGTCCGGTGAACATCAGCAGTTCGATGAACGCTTGCCCCGCCGATGTTTCCCGCCGGAAAAGGAGGAGCGTCGCCGCC
>CAYZQQ010000065.1:0-12901 GCA_964480075.1 uncultured Anaerolineaceae bacterium | reverse complement strand
TCTATCAACCGCCGCAACGCCCTGTTTTTTGTACCGCCGGGCGAAGCCATATTTAACTCCACTGCCATCGCGCTGACGACGGTTATTTTTGCCATTACGCTGGGTGTCATCATTGTGTTAATGCTCACCGATGGCAAGCATCGTTGGCAGCAATGGCTTGACCCGTTGTTTATGCTGCCGCTGGCGACATCGGCGGTAACGCTGGGATTTGGGTATATCATCGCGCTGAACAAACCGCCGCTTAATTTGCGCAGTTCGCTTATTTTGGTGCCGATTGCCCACACGCTGGTGGCAATTCCATTTGTCATTCGCAGTGTATTGCCCGCCGTGCGTCGCATCAACCCAAATTTGCGTGAAGCCGCCGCCACGCTCGGTGCATCGCCCCAAAAAATTTGGCAAACCGTTGATTTTCCGCTCATTCGGCGGGCGCTGCTGGTCGGCGCGGTGTTTGCATTCACCATCAGTATGGGCGAATTTGGGGCAACAGTATTCCTCGCCCGCCCGCAAACGCCCACTATGCCCGTGGCGATTTTCCGTTTTTTGGGACAGCCCGGCGCAATCAATTACGGGCAGGCACTGGCAATGAGCAGTTTGCTGATGCTGGTTTGTGCCGTTGGATTTGTCGCCATTGAGCGGTTTCGGCTGGGAGATGAAGGGGAATTCTAAGGTTTCAGTTTGCAAAATGAATACTCCCGGGTTCAGCCATTGAGGTATCAAACAAATTTTGGCGGTATCTTTTCAGGCTCTTTTCAAAATGTAGGGGCGAACCTATGTGTTCGCCCAAGGAAGATACACAGGTCTGCCCCTACATTTTGAGAAAATACCTTTTGACGCACAAAAAAGGAGCCGAATAGTGTTCAGCTCCTTTTCTCAAACCGTTAAACTGCTATTTTGTTGCTACTGTTTTAGCACCGGACGGGTCATACCAGATACATCCCCGCCAATATCTTGCAGACTATCATACATAATTTGCAAGACGTAATGGGCGTTATGTGTAAATGCGCCGGGGTCTTTTTGGCTGTATTGGTAATTGTAGGATGCTTGTAACAGACGTGGCGTCCATGACGCATAAGCGTTACCGTATGAGGCTTCTTCCCCTTCAGCAATGCCATTGCCATCGGTATCAGTAAAGAAGTACGGATACTTGTGTGCGTTGTAGGCGATGTCTGAACCGGCGGTGGATGAAGCATACGCTTGAATAGCGGCATACAATGCTTCTTGCATAGTTTGAATTTCTCCGGCAATACCTTCGTCAACATTGCCGTCGCCATCATAATCGATGGCAGGCGGGGCGGTTTTTGCTTCAGGTCCACCCGGACCACGAATGTCGCCCAGGTCATCCATGGTGTTGACATTTGCATGACATTCGGCACATCTATCTACTTTCACTTCAAGCGCATGCGCATTGTGGCAGTCGGTACAACTGCTCATTTCGTCTGCATGGACAAAGAAGCCATCATATGTTTTCCCATCATATTCATACGCCCCCTTTGCCTGTGTTCCATAGCGAGTAGCGCCGGCGGCGAAATAGTGAACATTTAAGAAACGTAACTTGTCAGACACGGTATCGAGGTCTTTATCTGCGATGGCTTTGTTTACGCTGACGGTAGATTCACGACCCTGATGGCAAGACATACAAAGCAGGGTATTTGGGTCAGCGTCATCGGCGGTAATGGTCAACCCGCTGGGGAAGGTTACTTGTTTAACTTCGTGACGCGGGGATTTGCCTTCGCCTTTTCCAATCGATTCGTGACAGGTGGAGCACAAGAACCCGTTGGCAGTTGGTTCGGTGATGGTTACGCCATCTTTCAGATAAACCGGGAGACCGGCGGCAGAATGACAGCGGCTGCAACTGGCAGACACTTCGCCATCAGCGTCCCAATGGCGGAACGGCTGTGTGGAGCCGGCAAAATGTCCGTGGTCAATGCGATGTGCCTTGCTCAAATCCACCGGAGAAGTAAGTTTGGCATTCAAATCATCAATCGAGTCATACACCAGTTCAATGATGTATTTACCGCCATGCGCGAACGCGCCGGGGTCTTTGATGGACGTTTGATAGTTATAGGCAGCCTTTGCCAACCGTCCTGTCCATGCATTGTATTTGTTGGAGTAGGCGGCTTCACCCTCATCCACTTTGCCATTGGCATTGGTATCGATAAAGAAATATGGATACGACGTTGGGTCATAGACAATGGGCGTCCCAGAGACTTCATTGGCATAGGCTTGAATGGCTTGATACAACATTTTCTGCAATCCCTGGATTTCATAATAAATACCTTCATCCATGTTGCCATCGCCATCATAATCTACCAGCGAGCCATTCATGCGCACATCTTTGAGGTTTTCTACTTTTAAGACACCCTCATGGCATTTCTGACATTTATCCAACTTTATTTTTAGGGTGTGCGAGTCGTGACAACCAACACATGTGTTAAGACCTTCGACGTGGGCAAATTTGGCATCGTATGCTTTTCCATCATACTGATATCCGCCCATTGCCGTGCCACCGGCTTGCGTCGCTGCGGCGGCAAAATAATGAATGTTGGTAAATCCAAGGTCGGCGCTCACGGTGTCCATATCCGTGAGACCGGCTTTTTCAATGGACGCATCCACACTGGCAGATGAGGCGCGCCCCTGATGGCATTGCATACATCGTGCTTCACGCCCTAAACCGGTAACTTCCACGCCAGACGGGAAGGTAACACTCGTCATAGCCAGTGTAGCATCGTTGTGGCAAGCAACGCAGGTGATGACGGTGCCGGTTTCGGCAGGTTTTTCAATCGTACCGGCTGCGCTTCCATCAGCGCCAGTGAAGTCCATAAATCCCGGCGTAGTGTGGCATCTCGCGCAAGCCTCAGGAACTTCTTTGGGGTCATCTTCATTCCAGTGGTTAAAGGCTTCCGCAGAAGCGTCCGCGTGCGCAGACGATACCCAGTTTTCTTGGAATGGAACTTCTGAATACGGCGCTGGCGTTGCCTCAACAGGAACTTCTACCTCTTTGGTAACAACTATTTCCTTTGTCGTTTCAACAACCACCGTTTCTTTGACAACGACAGTTTCTTTGACAATTTCCGGCGTACTTTGGGATTGACATGCAGCTACCACTATCAACAATAACGCAATGCCAATTGTTAATGTAACATTTTTCATTGAAAATCCTCCAATATCATTATGTCAATGACTGTTTGTGGCATTTCTTTCATCTTCTCAATAAGAAGTAATATTTGCGGTAAGTCACCTCCTTTGGAGTTACACTGTAGGTATATCTATTTATCGGTTCTCCGTTTCTTAAAGAGAACCGTCCGAACAGGGCGAGAGCCAAAATTTAATGATATTTTTCACTATTACGCATATAAAGAAACCCCTTACAAATACACCATAACTTCCATTATTTTTCCGGTGCGCCGTTGTTTATCCAGTCTATCAGCCTTTGCGCGGCATCAGAGGGGAGTTGGTTGGGATGCTTTTCTTGAATTTTCACCAACAGGCTCTCTGCGGCGTTACCGGGGATGATTACCGCTCCCGATGCACCACCTGCCATTGCTTGCGAATAGCTTTCCAAATTCAAGCCACCTGCATTGCCATGACAAACGACACAGCGCGCTTCTATTACCGCCGATATGCGACCATCCCACGTGAGTGGTGCCGTTGTCGATTCCGGATTCTCCAGTGTCAGCACATTACTCAACGCCATAATTTTCGGCGATTCAATATCCAAGTATTTCCATTCAGTCGCATGACAGCCACTATTGCCGCAGAAACTCTCATTGGTGATACCGCCGGGGTCGGAAACGGTGTGACAGCCTTCGCAGGTATCATCAAAATTAAACCGGTGCTGTGCAATCCATTTGCTATCGCTGTGAGATGCCGGTTCAAATGCTTCTGCCACCGGCAATGGGGCTATCGACCCGTCGGGAGCAGAGATAAGCGGGATAGAATGGCACAGGTTACATTCCAGGCGAATGGGTTCATTGTTGGCACTTAAATGTTTGCCATCATGGCAACGGAAACATCCGGCAGAATCTTTATGTCCCAAGTTGTTGGGGTGCGTATTCCATGCGACATCCATCGTGGGGAAAACCATTTGTTCATAGATGGTCAACAATTCATCAACGGCGCCATCAACCAACGCAGTATTTCCATTGTAGAAATCGCTCCAGTTGGCGGCATAATAACCACGCAAACCATCTAAAGCTTTTGTGGCTTCTTCCATAGAAGGATATTGGCGCTTCATCACCGCGATAGCATTTTTCTTAAAGTATGGGATTTCGGGGGAAATCGCGCCCCGCGCCATCGCATCATCCAACACCGCAGATGGACTGGGGAACACATGTGACACCCGATTATGGCAGGTCATACAATCCATCGTCTCAATTTTTGCCTGATTTTTTACGGCAAAATCGGCAGGGATGTTGGCTGTCGCATCGACAAATTCTTCAGTCTCGCCGGTATCGGCGAAAGTGACTCGTACCCAGGGAATATCTTGCGCCAATTGGGGATTATCGGTGGGAATAAATTCTATGGTATTTTCAATATGCCAGTGAATACCTTTTCCCCTGCCTTCGCGATAAGTCCCCCCGCCTGTTTTAAACGAAAGGTAGGTTATTTGTTCTTCATTGTTGTTTTCGGCGTCAAAATGCTTGTATTCACGCAAACTATCATCAGAAAATTTAGCCGGATTATGGCATTTATTGCACACTTGTTCGGCAGGGCGCATATTTTTTACATAAATGGGAACTTCGTAATCTGCGCCGATATATTTGACGATATGCGCCATATCTCCGGCTTTGCGCCCAAATTGAGTAGCGATATAGCCCCGTCCAATGTGACATTCCACGCATTTAACCTGTGAGTGTGGCGAATTTTGGTACGAGATATATTCGGGGGGCATAGTATGACATGCCGTGCCGCAAAATTCGGAACTGTTGGTGTATTCCCAACCCGCTCCGGCAATAACAAAAAGTACCACTCCCAATGCCAAGATGGTAACATATGGCAATAGTCGCGTCCAACGCGGAGCCGGACGTTCCGGCGTTAAAAAAAGGCTAATTTTATCTTTGAGCGCCAAGAGCTTTTTATACATTGCTCATCCTCTTGTTGAAGAATTTTTTGACAATCCAAATAATGACTCCCAACACAATTAACCCCAAAATTATGATGAAAAATGCGGTGCGAATCCAACGTCCGGTTGAAACTTTATATGCTTCCACATCTGCTTTTTGCCCGACTGAAGCAATTGGGGTGGGCGGTGGCGGAGGGGTAATCTTTTTGCCTGGAGGGTTAAACGAAGTGAACGCATCGGGACGGTCAGCAGCCACATAGGCGATAGTTTCCGATGCCCACTGCGGGGTTTCGGCGCGGTTGGTGTGGCAGATATTGCACGCATTTTGCATCGCCTCCAATCCGCCATGTTCCAGTGCACCGTCGGGATTGGGCTGCAGAAAACTGTGATTACGAATGTCGTATGGCACCGCGCTGGTCGCCATTTTTGGTAGATGACAATCGCTGCACAAAAAGTCGCGTGTTTTGCTAGCTTGTTCATGGTACGGCATATGTTGAATTAATTGCTCTTTATCAGCATGGCATTGCAAACACAGGTCATTCAACGGCAGATTGAGTTCTCCGCGCGCTTGTCCCGTATCGTGCATACTGTGGCATGTTGTGCAGTGGACCTTGCCCGATTGCTGCATTTTACTGCCTAATTGCCAATCCATATATTGTTGATGGTGTTTTTTGGCGCTGCCATCTGCCCACACGTCCGCAGCATCGGTGGAAAAGCTAAAATGGTCGGTTAAGGTATCGCCGGGGCGGTATGTGGCGGGGAAACTGTATCCATCGGGTGATTTTCCGCGACTGTGGCACGACCCGCACACTTGGTCATCAACTTTGTTGAATATTGGCACATTATACGGGTCGGCGGCATGCTCGCCGCCCGGTCCGTGACAGCTTTCGCAGCCGACGCCAAATTCCACAAAATCCCACGTCTCGGTGTTCAGCCCGGTCACATGGCACGAACCGCAACTTTGCTGCCACTCGCGCGATTGCCAATCATTGGCATGATATGACTCCCATTCTTCCGTTTCGAAATTCCACTGAGCGGGCAAAATATAAAAGTTTCCATCATCCGTTTGGGTGATGTATCGTTGTTTCCATTTACTGCCGATGGTATATTGCACATCAGCGGTGGTAAAAGTTAGGTCGAGGTCAATCCGATTAAAATCGCCCAAAATCACCGCCGGGTCAGTGGTGGCATCTTGAATAAAGTTAGCGTGAAGCGTGTGTTTCCACGAACCATATTTATTTTCATGACACCCGGCACAGCGGTCACTGCCGATATAATTTTCTGCAGGGTGCGCGCCAAATCCGGCACGGGATGGAATTAGATTTTTCGCCCAACTTTCCGGCTGGTCGGTGTGACACGCCACACATGCAGCCGGCATCGTTTGTGGAATTTCATCGGTTGAGGTGATGTTATGGCTGCCGTGACAATCGACACATGTGGGGAGTTCATCGGCGTTTGCGGCATCATCAGGGTGGAAGGGACGATGCGGAAAGTGACAGCGGGTGCAATTATCGGCAATCTGATTGGTAAACGCTTGAAGCGATTGCGCTTGATTTTCTTGGTGGGGAAACCAGTAATGCTGTACGGTGCGATGGCAATCGGTGCAGTTTAGCGGGGTGTCGCTGTTGGCGCCGTGTGGCGATTGGTCAAACACGTCCAGCGGCACTTGCAACAATATTTCTTCGCCAGAGGGAAACGTGAGTGAGTGCTGACTGTCGCCATGGCACAATCGGCACTGCGTATCCGGCACAGGCTTTTGGGCAAGCGCCGTTATTGACAATGCGCTAAAATAAAAAAGGATAATGAGTAGTATAAAAGAAATACTTTTTTGAGAAAAAGCCATTACTGCCCTCCACCTTAAAATAGAGGCAAGGTCACGCCCCGTAATCGAGGCGTGACCCATTTTGTTACAACAATTTGTCGGTTATTTGTTCATACTACCGGCAAGATCGCGGTCGTGATAGCCAACTGCCATACCTTTTGCTTCTTCGTCTGATATGGTGCTGGCGGGACCACCATCGTAATGGCAATGGCGGCAGGCGTAATCGAGCGTAATGTATGGATTGGTGAATTTTCCGTCTTCACGGAATTGTTCGGTTGCCAGCGGGTTAATCCCAAAAACGTGCGACGGCAGATCGCCACTGAAGCGGTCAATATCGCCGAGCGCGCTTTTGTCGGTGGGAGCCATATGGCAATCGATACATTCTGCGTGTTTCCGGTCGGTGATTTTTTGGTATTCAACTTTTTCAAAGTGGCAGCTTTCGCATTTTACGTTGATACCTTCATCACCTTTAGCATAACGGGTGGTGGTGTGCGGGTCGTGGCAATCGACGCATTCCAGAGCGTTATGTTTCGATTCTATCAATTCTTCATATTGCTCATGGTGTTTGGTAAACCCTTTACTCGCATCGATTTTGGTTTTATCACCACGGAAGTGGCACTGCCCACACAGCTCGGATGATGTGTCAACCTTTAACTGATACCCGTAGGGGTCATTGACGTGATTACTGGCGGGGCCATGGCATTCTTCGCAGTAGATGCCGGGTTCTGACCATGTGCCGATGATGCCTTCCAACCCATCTTGATGACCTTCGGGATTGTATCCGGTGGTGTGACAAGTGCCGCAATTGTATGGTTTTTGCTCACCAGCATGGTACGCAACCCAGTTTTCGCCCATACCCAAGTTTTCGTTGTACAAATTATATTGGGTAGTGGCGTTTTCGTCTGCCCCGGTGATGATGTAACCATCTTTGTCGATAAAACGGGCTTTCCAGCCATAACCACCGATAACATACGTGATGTCATTCCAAGTGTAGCCATCGGGGGGATTGGGAACTTCGGAGAACGGATAGATTGGGGCTTTGCCGTCAACCACTTTATTCAGTTTGTACGGGTGACCGGATTTCATAAAGGTGTTGTACGTGTCTTCGTGGCATTCCAGACACGCTTCGTGACCGATATACGTCGCGCCGGATGCACTCATCCCATCTGCGCCGGCAGAACCGGCTGGACCCACTGGTCCGGCTGGACCTTGTGCGCCGGCATGACCCGCAGGACCCACTGGTCCGGCTGGACCTTGCGCGCCGGCATGACCTTCTGGACCCGCAGGACCGGCAGCGCATTGGGCGGCAACCAATGCTAATACCAATACGACTACAACTATCAAGAGCTTTTTCATAAGCAGTCCTCTGACCTCCAATGTTGAAACTATGGCAAAAACAAATATCGTGGCATAGTGCGTGTTTTTTCTATACACGCCTCCGTTTATTCACGGACATCGTTCATCCGGCTAGACAATTTGGAGCATAGCACCCAAAATTATATGGGTATTATAACCCATATCCCTGAGTTTGTAAAGATATTCACTAATATTTGTGATATTCATCACGCACATTCAGGATTAATGTCATATCGCAACTCATTCCCGTGGCAAAAAAATGCGGATGACCGCATTGTTCGATGCGGTCATCCGCGAAGAGAAAATGGCAAAAATGGCTATTATTGCAGGGAAATCAATCCTTGGCTGATGGCAAATTTTACCAACTCAACCCGGCTATGAATCTCCAGTTTCCGCATAATATTTTCACGGTGCCGGTCAACCGTTTTTACACTGATATCCAGCACGTTGGCAATTTCGCGGTTGGTTTTGCCATCCGCTATTTTTAGCAATACTTCACACTCACGTGGCGTCAAATCCGAACATCGTTCCGTGTCCGGTTCCAATGGTGACACATTCTGTGCGTTGGTCGGCTGTCGTTGCAAAAAATCTTCTACCAGAAACTTAGCCAAACTGGGATACAGAAACACTTCGCCGTGATAAACTGTGTGAATGGCACTGACCAAATCGTCGGGAGCAGCACGTTTGGGAACATATCCGGACGCCCCGGCTTGCAACATCTTAAAGAAATATTGCTGGTCTTCATGCATCGTCAAGCCTAAAATTGCCACATCGGGGTGCAATACCTTTATGCGGCGGGTCGTTTCGATACCGTTTATCCCGTCCATAACTACATCCATCAATACCACATCCGGGCGCACGTGTTTCAATAATTCCAGTGCCGCTTCACCGCTGTTTGCTTCGCCCACAATGTCAATATCTTTTTCAGCCTGAAATAACATTTTTAACCCGGCACGAACAATATCGTGGTCATCAACCAGCAGTAATTTTATTTTCGACATTCTGCTCACCTTTATACTTTTTAGGGATTGTTACCTGCACGCGCGTCCCCTGCCCCGGCGATGATTCGATGCGGCAAGTACCCCCCAGCAACTGGGCGCGCTCTTGAATGCCAAGCAATCCCCATCCCTTTTTGCTGCCATTGCCGCGAAGCACATCTGATGGGTAGAACCCCGCACCATCATCAACCACCAACAGTTCAATATAGTTTCTAAATTCCGTTAAACGTACCCCTGCCGATTCGGCGTCGGCGTGTTTGGCTACATTTGCCAGCGCCTCTTGTGTTATGCGAAACACGGTAGTCTCACTATCGGGTGGTAAAGATGCCGCCGAGTAATGAATTTCCAGTCGAACGGAAACGTTGTAGTGCTTTTGGAACCGTTTGGCATACCAACGCAAAGCCGCGTCAAGTCCCAAATCATCCAGTTGTGATGGGCGCAGGTTGGCAATAATGCGGCGCAATTCACCCAGCGCCGTGGTGCTATATTGTTTTAATTGCTGAAGGTGCGATATTGCCATCTCTGGATGCCGGGCAATTAACATTTCTGCACCCCGCAGACCCAAGCCAATAGCGGTGAGTGATTGACCGGTAGCATCGTGCAACTCACGAGCGATTCGTTTTCGCTCTGATTCTTGCGCACCGACCACACGATGTAACAGTTCGCTCAATACTTTCTCGTGCCGCTGCGCTTCTTGATGCAGACGTGCATTTTCAATAGATAGTCCCAATTGCTGGCTGATGCCCAATACCAAATTAAATTCGTTAACCGACAGGTTGTGCCGACTTGGTTTTCCGGTTTGAGCCAGCACCAATGCGCCGATAATTTCATTTTGTGTGACAAGCGGTATGCCCAACATTACCACTGGTGCAATTACATTTTGACACGAGCCCCATTCACGCGCCTTCTGCGAATTAAAGACAATCTGTTGTCCATCCGCATGGCGGCATATCGACAATTCTTTTTCAACGCAAAGTTGCCCCAGCAGTTTAGCGGTAGCATACGGTGTATCGCGGTCGATATCATTGCTATCAGAAAACCCCACAACCGCATCTACACTCACGTTTTCGGTTTGACGTTCCTTTAGAATTAATATCCCCGCATCCGGAAATAACAAACTATTGACAATATGCTGTAACACTTCCCGACTTTGCTCTTGCGGTTCAATGGGTACGGCTAACATATTTGAAACATTCAGCAACACAGATAATTCTTGTGTTTTTAAACTCAATTCCTCATTAAGTTGGTTTTTTTCTCTATTGATGCGTCGTTCGGTTTGAATGGCGGCACGCTGCGTTTGCAATTTTTCTTGCTGTGCCGCAGCTAATTTCCGCTGGCTTTCCATCTCGAACACATTCAGTGCGCGTGCTATATAAATGGCAATAATAGTAGCCACGCCCCCTCGAAACAATTGTATTGGAACGCCAAACAAATTCAAGAATATTTGATTGTTGATATAATTTGAAGGGAATAGAAATGTTTTTCCCACAAAAACTTGACCAAGCGCGCCGTATGCCAGCAATGCCATAGCACTTATCATCAAATCACGACCAAATTGTGGCATTTGATGCTGACGCAATGTATTTCGCTGTTTAAACAATGCCCAAGCCCCAAATAGCGAGGCGGGAATAGCCAGCAGATATCGGGCGAGCGTATCCCCAACGGCAAGAATCTCCGACAGGTTCAATTGATATACTACTGTGACCAGCAGGACGTTCGCCGTCCAAAACGCCAGCATCAACATTACTGAGCTTCCAATTTTATGGTATGTTATGGTATGGGGTGACAGTAAAACCAAATCGAAGACCAACAGCATTAAGAATGATGCAACC
Organism: uncultured Anaerolineaceae bacterium; assembly: GCA_964480075.1. GTDB lineage: Bacteria > Chloroflexota > Anaerolineae > 4572-78 > 4572-78 > JANTHQ01. Next base: position 1,831 of record CAYZQQ010000065.1, on the reverse strand, counting down.
AATATTGCCAGTTGTATCCACTTGTACCACGAGGGGACAATCAGCCCGATTTCCAACTCGGCAATCCGCTGAACCATGTCCATCCATTCGTTTGTGCCATGCAAAATGGCAAAATATGCCAATGGACGGATAGCTTGCGCCAATCGGAATTTTGAGGTGCGGCGACCGGTAACAATTAATACCAACCCCATCGAATAGAATGCCAATCCGTAAAAAAAGAAAACTAATGTGATGTTTTGTATCAAGAAACCGGATATTGTTCCCATCATGTCTCCATCGATATTATAGCATACTCTGACAACTAATGGGGGATTTTACCCATAGGTTATGGGAGTGGTTGATATTTTACCTCGGAGAGACAATTGTCCACCAGCGCATCAATGGGTGGGGGGTCGGCGATAGGGCGTGTGATGTGCAACAGAAATTCACGGTTCCCCGCCGGACCCGTTATCGGTGACACGGTTAATGCGTGCGGAGTTAATCCGTGTGTTTGTACCCACCATAGAATTTCGTGCAGCACGGCGCGATGAATATGTTTGTGACGCACCACCCCGCCCGCGCCCACCGCATCTTTCGGCGCTTCAAATTGGGGTTTTATCAGTGTAATAATTTCGGCTTGCGGCGTGAGCCATTTTTGAATTGCCGGTAATAGTGTTTTCAGCGAAATAAACGATGCGTCCACCGTTACCAGCGACACCGCTTCCGGCAAGATTTTGATGTAGCGCGCGTTGGTGCGTTCCATTACCACCACTCGCGCATCGTTGCGTAATGTCCATGCCAAATCGCCATAGCCCACATCAATGGCATACACTTTTGCCGCGCCGCGCTGCAACAGGACATCGGTAAATCCGCCGGTGGATGCGCCCACATCGGCGCAAATGCGTCCGGCTGGGTCAACGGCAAACGCATCGAGCGCCGCCGCCAATTTGTACCCGCCCCGGCTGACATACGCCGATTTCTGCGTGACGGTGATTTCCGCCGAGCTATCTACTTTGGTGCCGGCAGTTGTCACTCGCTGCCCGTTTACTGACACCTCGCCCGCCATCAGCATCGCCCGGGCACGTTTTATGTTTGCGGCAAGCCTGCGTTCAACCAGCAATTCGTCAATTCGTTTTTTGGGCATTTTATCCCTGTTTGCAAAAATTCATTACCGCCAGTGTAATTCATTCGCTTCGCAACGCCAAACATTCGCCTTTATTTTAGCACAGCGCTTGACCATCGCCGGAGAATAGGGTATATTGCGCCCACGTTTTGCATTGAAGGAGTAGCGGTATGTTGCTAGCGCTTTTAAAGACAATGCGCCCGAAACAATGGACAAAAAACCTTGCTATTTTTGCGGCGCTGGTGTTCGATGAAAAGCTGTTTTCGTCCGATTATTTACTTGTTACCGTGACGGGTTTTTTACTGCTGTGTATGGTGTCGGGTACGGTGTATATTATCAATGATGTGGTGGATGTTAAGAAAGACCGCGCCCATCCCAAAAAGAAAAATCGCCCGATTGCATCGGGGAAATTGCCGGTCAAAACGGCTATTTCCGTCGCCATTATTATACCATTGGTGGTCATTCCGCTCAGTTTTAAGCTGAATATCGCGTTTGGCGCGTTGATGGCGCTGTATCTGCTGTTACAGTTGGCATATTCCTTCAAACTGAAACATGTGGCAATTATTGATGTACTGACCATTGCCGCCGGATTTGTCATCCGTGTGGCAGCGGGGGTGGTGCTGGTAGCGGTCGCACGATTTTCACCATGGTTGTATGTGGTCACGACACTGCTGTCGCTGTTGATGGGATTTGGTAAACGCCGACAAGAATGGATTATGGCACAAAACG
>CAYZQQ010000064.1:0-12929 GCA_964480075.1 uncultured Anaerolineaceae bacterium | reverse complement strand
AAAACTGTTTCTTATGAAGCCAATATGAACATGCTGGCAACTTACGATTTCAAAAACATTGCCGCATTACAGCGCCTGATTGACGGTGGCACCGAGTTACGCCGCTATCCGGAAGACGTAATGAAAGCCGCGGAGGACGCTGCATTCTCGCTCTACGACGAATATGCTGCCGCCGATGCCGATTTCAAGTCAATCTACGAACCGTGGAAAGCCTTCCGCGAAGGCGTCTTTCAGTGGAACAGCCTCAACGAAGGTGGGTTTACGCAATACGCTTACAGTCAATTTAGCTGGTAATTGCAAACCACCACAACGCCGGAGGAAATTTCCTTCGGCGTTTTTTTATGCGAAACGGGTATCTTCTCAATAACTCGGGGGATATAATGTAGGGGCGGCTCGCGAGCCGCCCCTACATTATGAAAAGATACCAAAACGGTAATTTTCAGGGTATCACTGACAGTGGTTCAAATTGACTGATGGAGAAAAATTTTGGTGATAGTGGCATGTCATTCCGAAAATTCCCGCAGAGAAATATCCGGAATCCATAACAGAAGCTATGGATTCCCGCCTGTACCCGTTGTTTGGGTGCTTTCGCGGGAATGACATTTGAGAATATTCTGGGAAAAAAACGAGCGCACTCAATGTACGCCCGTTGTCATATTCTCCAAACTTTTTACGCAGAACCGGCGGCATTCACCAGCCACAACACCGTCTGTGGGAAGAGCATCACGATGATGAGCGCCAGTGACTGAATCGCCATAAAGGGGAATGCCCCTTGATGGATTTCGGAGGTTTTCACTTCCGGCGGCGCGACCCCCTGCAAATAGAACAGTGAGAATCCAACGGGTGGAGAAATAAACGCAATATTCAGGTTAATGCCCATCATAATGCCAAACCACACCATATTCACGCCCAGTGCGGCGGCGGCGGGCACAAACAGCGGCATCACGATGAAACTGATTTCGATGAATTCCAAGTTCATGCCCATAATAAACACGATAATGTTTGAAACAATAATGAATGTCCAGTAACCACCGGGAAGGTTGGTCAGCAATTGCGTCACGTATGCTTTCCCGCCGAGATTATCGAATACCAGCCCGAAGAGTGTGGACGCGAACAGAATCATAATCACCAAACTGGTAATGTTGACGGTAGAGTGCGCCGAGTCTTTGATGAGTTTCCAACTTACATTCCTGTTCATCCATGCTAACAGCAATGAGCCAACGGCGCCAACCGCACCGGCTTCGGTGGGGGTGGCAAATCCGGTAAAAATACTGCCCAGCACGGCGAAAATCAACATGACGGGCGGCACTACCGCAATTAACGTTTCTCTAGCCAGCGCCCAACCGTGAATATTCCGTACTTCGGGTGGCAGGGCGGGAACCTTTTCCGGTTGCAGCCATGCCAAAAGCAACACATAAATAATATAAAATCCGGAAAGGATCAGTCCGGGAATGACTGCGCCCAAAAACAGGTCGCCCACGCCGACACCAATTTGGTCGCTGAGCACCACCAGCACCAAACTGGGCGGCAGCAACTGCGCCATTGTTCCCGCCGCAACAATGATACCGGTGGCTACTTTATGGTCATACCCGTGACGAATCATTACCGGCAAAGACAGCAGCCCCATCACAATGACGGTAGCTGCCACAACGCCGGTTGCCGCCGCCAGCAGTGTCCCGACAATAATAACTGCCAGCCCCATTCCACCGCGCATTGGTCCCATCAAAATACCAACGGTTGTCAGCAGTCGTTCTGCCAACCCGGATTTTTCAAAAACAGCGCCCATAAATACAAAAAAGATAATCGCCAGCAGAGTGAAATTTGACATCGTGCCAAACCAGCGATTAGGCAGCAACCGCAACAAATTCATATCAAATGCGCCGAAAATAAATCCAAAAACCAAAAAGATGATAGATGTGGCAGCAAATGAAAAAGCTACCGGATATCCGATAACAATCATCATAAAAAAGACAACGAACATTAAAAGTGCCAGCCACTCAAGCCCCATAAATTATCTCCCCTCAATGAAAATGACGTTTGTGTTCATGCTAGTGGACTTCAGCTTCTTCGTGGATTTCCTGCAACCTGTATTCTTCCAATGTGTGTCCGCGCATTACAATATAACTCTTGATGATTTCGACGACAAATTGCAGGGTGAGCGCCACAAACGAGACAATAATCATCGACTTGATGGGCGCTCGCGGCAGTCCGCTGGGGTCGGGCGACATTTCCCACGTTCCCCACGAGCCATTGGGCAATCTTCCCCACGAATACAACACCGGGGAAATTGTGACGAAAATACCGCCCACAGAAAATGGAATCATGAACAACAAATTGCCCCAAAAGTTGATGGTCGCTTGCAGTTTTTTCGAGAATCGTTCGTAAAAAAAGTCAACCCGAACATTAACATCGTGCTTCAAAATGTAGGCAAATCCCAAAAAGAATACCAGCGAGTATAAATACCACTGTAGTTCGATGAACACATTGGAGGACAGAGTTAATCCGACAAATTTGCCGACATATCGCGCTACTACATTGTAAAAGCCAACGGCAACGGTAAGAATAACCAAATACATCGAAATTTCACCGAATACCTCCGAAATGGCATCCATAGCTCGCACAAATTTGGTGACGATTTTCATATAGGCTCTCTCCTATAGGACAATAAGCTGTTGCTTTAACCATTATGGCGCCCCTATGATAACAGATTTTTCCAATATCACAAAAATTGATTTTGGACAAATTAGACACGCCTTTTTTTGTGAGAAGCAGATATTGCATGCTCGCTCGCGTGCCCAATTTTCATCAACGGGTTTTATAATTGAGCCGGGAATAATCGCATGCCCCTCTCAGTAAATTAGATTCCGCGACTTTTACAGACTATTGAACATTCAATTGGGTTGTTGTCGATTTTATGATACACTATCATCGATAATAACTGTTTTGGAGCATCAATGACCGAAAAACCATACATCAGAGCAATGTTTCAATCCCTCATTTATAATGAAGACGGCGAACCGGTGGACGTGGCGTACCTCGGCAGAGAAGCCCATTATGTCATCCCCGATGGCGACTTTAAACGCCATGTAGAAGCGAAAACCATCGACCGGCAGGTGGTGGACTGGCTGCAACAACAAATTTTGTCCAACAAAGATGTGGTCACAGACGGCGTGATGTCGATGCTGGGCAAAGACGATTTGTTCACCAAAGCGATGATAGACTCATCCATAAAAAATTCAGACGCGATGATGGAACAAGGCATTCCCGACGATGCCCGTATGTGGTTGGGGATGATGGGGTTCAAAATTATTGTGGATATTCACGGCGAAATTGTAAAAGTTGATGCCCCCACCCAAATTGATGAAGAATGAACAATATTCGCTATTCATTGCGCGTGGATTGCAACCGCCGCACCAACCCCGACCATCGCTGACTGACACGATTGTTGCGCACCGCCATCGCAATGGCTTTGCGCGTGCCGACCAGAATCACCATTGTTTTGGCGCGGGTGATGGCGGTATACAGCAAATTTCGCTGCAACATCATATAATGCTGGGTCAGCATCGGCAGCACCACAATGGGATATTCGCTCCCCTGCGATTTATGCACCGACATGGCATATGCCGGCGTGATTTCGTCCAAATCGCTGGTTTCATATAATACCGGACGGTCATCAAACCGGATGAAGATTTCCCCATCCTCCAAATTTATCGCATCAATAAAGCCAATATCCCCGTTGAAAACATCTTTATCATAATTGTTGCGCAGTTGCAGCACTTTATCGCCGGTGCGAAAAAGTCTGCTCCCCGATTGAATTTCTGCCAGCCCCGGTTTGGGCGGGTTAAGTGCGGCTTGCAACAGTTCATTCAGTTTTGCCACGCCCACCGAACCGCGATGCATCGGCGCGAGCACTTGAATATCGCGCACGGGGTCTGCGCCGAATTTGCGCGGCACACGGTTGGTAACAATATCCACCACCAACGGCACGGTTTCATCGGGATTACTCTTGCCAAAAAAGAAGAAATCGCTTTTGTCGGCGGGAAACTGCGGAAAATCGCCTTGATTCACCCGATGGGCATTGGTGATGATGGTGCTGTTTTGCGCCTGCCGAAAAATGACATCCAGCCGCACAGTGGGAATTTCGCCGCTGTCGAGCATGTCGCGCAACACATTCCCCGCCCCCACCGAGGGGAGCTGGTCGGCATCGCCCACCAATAACAAATATGTCTCCGGCGACACCGCTTTCAGCAGATTGTTCATTAGAATCAAGTCCACCATACTCACTTCATCCACAATCAGCATATCCGCCAACAACGGGTTTTGTTCATTTCGTTTGAATTTAAACCCTGCACGGGGGTCAACTTCCAGCAAGCGGTGGATGGTTTTCGCTTCGTGTCCGGTGGTCTCGGTCATTCGTTTGGCGGCGCGTCCGGTGGGCGCAGCAAGCAGCACGCGATGCCCTTTCGCCGCCAGCACCCGCAAAATGGCGCGAATGGTAGTTGTTTTGCCCGTGCCGGGTCCGCCGGTGAGCAAACACACCCGCTCGGTGAGCGCGGTTTTTAGCGCGTCCAACTGACGGTCTGCCAGCGCCCACCCATCTTTTTGCTGAATGAAGGTGTTCACCTGCGCCCAATCGGTATCGGCAAATGCCGTCAGCGGGTCGCGGGCGGTGCTTTTTAGCAGGCGATGCAGACGCCGGGCAACCGCTATTTCCGCCCGATAAAAGGGCATCAAATATACGGCGGGCGCATTGGAGTCAATTTCGGCATCCACAAAAATGCGTTCCGCCGTCACCAGCGAAGCCAGTTCCGGTTCGATGATTTCCGGCGGCTGTTTGAGGATTTGCGCCGCGTCGGCAATCAATTTTGGCTGGGGAACATAGACGTGCCCGTCGTCCGCCAGCGTATTCAGCGTGTAAATCAGTCCCGCCTGCAAGCGCGACGGGGCATCCTCCGGCACGCCCAAATTACGGGCAATGCTATCCGCCGTGATAAATCCGATGCCATAAATATCACGCGCCAGCCGGTATGGGTCGTTCTGCACAATTTCAATTGAATCGTCGCCATAGGTTTTGTAAATTTTCACCGCCAATCGGGTAGAAACATTGTGGCTCTGCAAAAAGAGCATAATTTCTTTGATGGCTTTTTGCGTTTCCCACGCGGTGGCAATAATTTTTACCCGATGGGGTCCCACACCCGGCACTTCCACCAGCCGGTCAATTTCGCTTTCAATCACATCAAGGGTGTATGTGCCAAAATGCTCGGCGATGCGTCCGGCGGTGACGGGTCCAATCCCTTTTATCAACCCCGAACCGAGATATTTGCGAATCCCTTCCACGGTGGCGGGACGTTCTTCGGTATAATTTTCCACGGCGAACTGCTCGCCAAACTTTGGATGGTTTTTCCATTGACCGGACACGCGCAGTACCGCGCCGGGCTGCACCCCCGCCATACTGCCGACAATCGTCAGCAGGTCGTATCGTCCCCGCACCGAGAGTCGGGCGATGGTGTATCCGTTTTCTTCATTGGTGAACACGATGCGTTCCACCGTACCGCGCAAAGTTTCCATTTGGCTATCTCCGTCAATTATTTTACACTGATATTGATGAGGGGGAAAAAATGATGTTCCGCTGTCCCAATTGCCAACAGAAAACGCTGGCTATTATTCACAGTATTGACCTGCCCCCCGATGCCCGTTCGGATGAGATTGCGGCGCAGACCGTTGCCTGCGATGCGTGCGGGTTTGTCGGCGCAGCAGTGTATGAAGAATCGCGGCGCGGCGCGGGTGAATCGGTTTCGCACACGGGATACACGCTCTCCGCCGCCGAATTTTCCGCGCTAAACACACTGCTGGCGTCGTGCCCCACACCGAGCAATTCGGGGTGCGATTGCGTTGCTCACCAGCGGTTGAATCGGCGCACGGGAAACGGCTACTGGAATGGCTTGCACGGTTTTTCGCCGGGAGAAGGGTTCCCGATGGAATTTTGAGTGGTTATGCCAACGGTACTATTGCCCCAATTGTAAAAATTTCAAACTCTGGTATAATTGTATCATTGACATAATTACTGAAGTACACGGAATAATATTATGAAGCGTTGGCAAATTTTTTTCTTGCTGGTAATGGCGATGCTGGCGGCATTGCTATTTTGTGGGGTGGCGTTGTCCAGTCGGGCGTTATTCACCGCTCCCCCCGCTGAAATCGTTGCAGAAAATACTGCCGCCGGTAAAGTAAATGTGGCTGCCACACGGCTCGCCGCGGCGACACACACCCCCACGCCCACGCGAACCCCAACCGCTACTGCAACTGACACCCCCATCCCCACGCCCACCAACACGCGGGTGGTTCACGATACCGCCACACCCACCCCCAGCGGTACGCCCACGCCACTGCCCACACCCACCAATACGCGGGTGGTGCAGTATAGCGGCGGGAGCGGCGGCGGGAGCAGTTACGCCACCCCTACGCCTCGATGTGGCGCGCCGCTGTGCGTTAAATCAGAGCCGGTTGAGTACGATACCAACAATTACTTCTTTGTGATTTTGGCACAAATCACCACCAACGGCGTTCTGCAGCCCGGCTACAAACTTGTGGGCACACATTCACCCACGGGGGCAACATGGGAGAGTCCCCTATCGTGTCCGGATTTGTGTAAAGCCAGCGGCGTTGAATCTGTGACCGATGACAACGGGAATGTGATTCGATTTGAGATTCAGAAGGGGAATGTCGCTTTTGAGGCGCCAACCTACGATACCGGCACATGGTCGGTATGGGTGGTTGACGCCAATGGTCAAAAAGTTTCCAAAACAATCAACATCCCAATAGACCACGAGAATCGCAAATGGTATTTCTATGAATTCGCCGAGTAGCTGGTTAATGCCAACAATTTTACTTTGACACACCTTTTTTTTAGGATTATAATCGAAAGTGGTTGTGGTAAGCTCAGTCTGACATTTGAACGTCACCCGGACCTACCAAACCCAAGTATTTTTTTTGCGCAGATTTGCTGCGAAGAAACTGTTTTTAGCTTTAAAGGAGTATGTTAAGATGGAAACTGGAACCGTAAAATGGTTCAACAACAAAAAAGGCTTTGGGTTTATTACACGCAGTAATGGAGAACGTGATGTGTTCGTTCATTACTCAGCAATTGTGGAGAACGGGTTCCGCACTCTTGAAGAAGGAGACAAAGTTCAATTCAATGTCGAAGACGGGGCAAAAGGTCCCTCGGCTGTGAATGTGCAGCGCATTTAGCCGAAAAAACGAATTCACAAGCCTCCGATAGTCTCGGAGGCCTTTTTATTTCCCTAACGGGTATTTTTTCAAACTGCGGGAGCAACCCGATGTGTTTACCCTGTGTGGGGCAGAGCAATACACTGCCCCGACATTGTCCCATCTCAGGTTATTGAGAAGATACCTTTAACGCTGTAAAAACGCGAGCGCTTCTGCTCTGGTAGAAATTTCCCCCACGGCTTGCGCCTCATTCAACCGCCGCAGCCACTCGCCCACTTCGCGCCCTTCTGAGATACCCAGCGCGGCGATGACATCCGCACCGGAGAGCAATCGTGGGGGGGCGGGGGCAAAATAGCGTGCCAGCACGCGCTGAACCACCGTCAATCCCCGCAAAAATCGCTCGTCTCGCCCATTTGGAACCATTGCGCGATAATCGCACAGCGCAAACAGCGCCACTGCCGGGGCAGCATCGCCAACCGCTATCAAAAAACGATGGACCGCCCGTGCGCTCACCGCCGGTTCATTTGCCAGCAACAGCGGGCGCATATGATGGCGCACCACTGCCACCACAAATTTTCGCGCCGCATCGCTAAAATGGAACCGGCGCAGAACCGCATCGGCAATATCGGCGCTCACTTTTTCGTGTCCCAAAAACCGAATGCGCCCGTTATCTTCCATCGATTTTGTCTGCGGTTTGCCTGCATCGTGCAACAATGCCGCCAGTGGCATCAGCTCGGCGCGCGAAAGCATCCCTGGCAATTCAGTTTGAAAATACGCCGTCAATTCCGGTTGGAATTCCGACAGTTCCGGCAATTTCAACGCTGTCAATTCGCGGCAGTTATCCATCACCCGCAGCGAATGTTCCCACACAGGCAACCGGTGCGGCAGCGATTGTTTCACCCCGACCATCGACAGCACTTCCGGCAAAATTTCCGTCAGCAAACCATAGCCGCGCAGCATGTCGGTTGCCGCACCGGGGCTGGGTGCCCGCCAGCATTTCAGCAATTCATCGCGCAGACGTTCCGCCGAAATGCGGGTCAGTCCCGCCGCGCCCGCCGAGATGCGTGCGCCGGTAGCGGCATCTATCTGAAAACCGAGCGTTTGCGCCAGTCGGACACCGCGCACCGCTCGCAGCGGGTCGTTTTGGATAGCAGAATTACTGGCTACGCGAATAATTTTGGCACGCAGATCGGCTTGCCCATCGGTAGGGTCAATCAATTGGGAATTGGAGGGGTCAAGTTTTAGGGCGATAGCATTGATGGTGAAATCACGGTCGCGCAGATCACCTGCCAGCGTATCGGCACGAAAATCAGCAATATCAAGATAGCGGCGGTCGGCAAACACTACCCGCCCGACGCCGCGCACGGGGTCAACGGGATAAAATGCCGTACCGAGCGCATCTGCCAGCCGCCGCGACACTGCCAGCGCATCGCGTGCCACCAGCAAATCGAGGTCGGCAGCGGGCGTGAGCCGCCCCAGCAGGCCATCGCGCACTGCGCCGCCAACCAGATAGGCTTCCTGCCCGCTTGCCTGCCACACAGATATGATTCTTTTCAAAATATCATGGTCAAACCAAATTGAAAAATCAGTGGGCACAGTTATTCCCGTCAAAAATTATCCGGCATCCTCTGCAAATGTTTTGAATTGTTCCATAAATGCGTCTGTCTGTTTTGGGAATGCGCCCCGCATAAAAAGCGCAACAATTTTCATCATACCTGAAAAGTAAAACTCATTTTCGTTCACCCAGCGGGTCTGCTCCGGCCCGTCTTCAAAAAAGAAGTGGCGCGAGATATTTTTAACCCCTTTGGTTTCAAAAATCCCCGAGAATTCATCCGGTAAATTGCGAACCGTGATAGTTTCAATCATTTCCATACCGCGTTTGCCGGTATCAAACACCAGCCGCGATTTTGCACCCGGCTGCCCCTGTTCGCCGCTGATGAGTTCGAAACTCTGCAAGCTGGGCTGCCATTTCGGCAAATTGTCGGGGTCGTCAAACAATTCAACCATCCGCCTGCGCGGGAGCCGGATGACTTTTTCAACCGTATATTCCACTATTTCGCCTGCTCCGGCACTTGTTCCACCAAAAGAAGCTGGTTCCCCTCAGAATCCTCCAGCATTGCAAATGTACCCCACGGCTGTTCGGTCGGTTCCTGTGAAAATTTCACCCCTCTGGCGGTCAAATCAGCATACACTTCTGCCAAGTTCGTCACATCGAAGGTGACAGCTTGTGATTTCCCGATGACTTGCCGGTAGTGTTCCCAGTTTTCATCCGGCACATACAAAATGATGTCCGTTTGCGCCCCTGCGGGGGCAACCGCAATCCACCGCGCAGTGGCGCCAGGATATAGCGGCGCATCCTCCCGCAGTTCGAAACCCAGTATTTCGGTATAGAATTTTTTGGCGCGCTCTTGGTCTTCTACAAAAATCGATACGGTTCCTACAAAATTAATAGGCATTCGTGTCCCCTTTCAGTGGTTTAGAAAGGAAACTATAGCACGTATGTTCCGATTTATCAAAATACACCTGTTATAATGAGTGCGTTTCACATTTTAGGCAGAATTTTTAAAAACCCGGCAAGAGATACATGTCATTCCCGCGAAAGCGGGAATCCATCATTCCGGGATGTGGATACCGGATATTTCCCTGCGGGAAATTCCGGTATGACATCCCTAACCCACATTCGCCCAAAAACTGAAATGCACCCCTGTTAATCTCAAGATAAAACTTCGTCCAGCGTCGCTTCCAAATCTTCAATTTGAAATGGTTTGACAATAGCGCCGCTGAAACCGTAATCCTGATAGTTCGCCAATATCGGGTCATTGGAATAGCCGCTGGAGACAATCACTTTTGCTGCCGGATTGATGTTTAAAACACCCTGAACGGCATTTTCTCCTCCCATTCCGCCGGGAACGGTCAAATCCATTATCACCGCATCAAACGGTGAATTGTCCTCCCAATGCTCACGATACACGGCAATGGCTTCAGATCCATCCTCGGTAGCAATAACCGTGAACCCAAAACTCTCCAATACCGACCGCAAAACATCACGAACAATTTGCTCGTCATCCATTATCAGGATTTTTGCAGAAATGGGTTGTGCTTTTGCCGGCTCAGTTGAAGGTTGGTCGGGTAGCTGTTGCTCGCTGGCGGGCAAATAAATGCTGAAGGTTGTGCCCTGCCCCATTACCGATCGCACATCAATGTCGCCATCGTGCTTGCGAATAATGGCATGTGTGATAGCCAACCCTAATCCATTCCCCTGTTGTTTGGTGGAAAAATATGGGTCAAATACTTGAGAAAGATATTTTTCCGGAATTCCACTTCCCGTATCAGAAATGGAAATGCGAATATATTTTCCGTCCGGCAAATTGGGCTTTTCAGTATGAATGTCCGGAATGTTCGTGCATTTGATGGTCACTATTCCACCCGTCGGCATGGCATCACGGGCATTCAATACAATGTTCTGAATAACCTGGCTAGTTTGTCCGGCGTCAGCGTCAACCAACCACAAATCATCGATGCACTCAAAAGTACAGGCTACCGACGTGCCATGCAATACAAACTCGGCTGATTCTACAACAACTTTTTCGATAGCGGTGGTTTTTTTAACCGGGTCGCCGCCTTTTGAGAAGGTGAGCAACTGCTGGGTCAGGTCGCGCGCACGGAGCGAAGCTTTTTCTGCCTCAACCAGCAATTCAAAGGCATCATTTTCCGATGAAACGTGCATCCGTGCCAAACTGATATTGCCCAGAATGGCGGTGAGAATATTGTTAAAATCGTGCGCGATGCCGCCCGCCAGCACGCCCACCGATTCAAGCTTTTTGGTTTTCATGATGGCGGCTTCATTTTTTTCTTTTTCGGTCACGTCGCGGAACACCAAAATTACGCCGATTACCTGACTGTCTGCATCAAAAATGGGGGCGCCGCTGTCGGCGATACTGCGCCGCGTGCCGTCTTTCGCCACCAAAACCATGTGGTTTGCCAATCCGACAATTCTACCGGAAGTCAAGACTTTGCTCACCGGGTCGTGGCGCATATTACCGGAGCGGGCATCAATAATGTGAAACACGTCCAGTAACGGTTTGCCAATTGCATCGCGGCGCGTCCAGCCGGTTAGTCTTTCGGCAATTTTGTTGATTAAAACAATTGTTCCGTTATTGTCGGTAGCAATCACCCCATCGCCGATGCTGTTCAGCGTCACCGCCAGCCGTTCTTTTTCAGCGGCAAGCGCTTCATTTTTATCACGAATTTCGCGCGTTTGGCGGGTAATTTGGATTCTGGCGGTGACAAATGCCAGCCCGAAAGCAATCAGCAAAACAACGCCGAATTGCATGGTAAGTTGCAGCCAGCGGGGAACCACCTCTTTTTCGGCGATACTGGTTTCAAAATATTTTGCCAGCAAATCATAATAGATGGAGTTGTTATCATTTTTCAGCGTCGCCATTTCCTGATTAATGCGTTTCAAAAAATAATCTGTGGTGGGCGAGTTTTTGGGCAGCGCAAATTTCATATTGATGGGCTGAAAAATGATGGAAGTCGACTTGACCGCATAATCTCCGGCAAATTTGTCGCCAAAATTGCGGTTGGTGATTCCAGCATCCACTTCGCCGGATTCAATGGCGCGGAACACCGATTGATAATCGTCCATTTCCTCCACGGTGACGTGCAAATCAAACCCGCGAATCAATTCATACAATCCAGCCGGACCGTTCAGATTGACACTGCCCGCCAGCGCGGCAACTTTTTTCCCATCCAACTCCTGAACAGTTTGGATACCAGTGTTGTCCTGGGCGACATAGAGCCGTGTCCAGCTCACCAGCACGGGAGCATCAGAGAAGGCATATTTTGCCGCGCGGTCTTCGGTAAAAGCCACATCGGGCATGATGTCAATCGCGCCGGATTGCAGATTCGCCAGCCCGTCGTTCCATGTGCCGGGGACATATTCGATTTGCCAGCCTTCTTCTGCGGCAATATATGCCAGCAAATCACCCCAAAAACCGGACACGTTCCCATTTTCATCCACCGAGATTTTGGGCGGATTGTCATACGCCCCAACTCGAACTACTTTTGGTGATTGCGCGGAAACCATCGCAGCAAGCGCGCCAAAAAAAAGGAAAATTGCCGTCAGAAACACTAAAACTAAAATAAAGTGATTTATTCCTCTTGACCAAAGCTTGGCGTGCGACATAATTTTGTCCTTTTGATTACAACTCCCAGCGGTCATTGACCTGCCCATTCACGGCGCGAACAATGTCTGACCCGGCAACCAGCTTGCGCATCGTTTCCAAATGGGGATACATAATTACATCATGCTCAATAAACGGCACGTGCCGGCGAATCAAATTGTATGCGGGTTGGGTGCCTTTACCCAATTTGGCATTTGCACCAAGTTTCTCTTTGCGGAAGTCAATGCCCTGCGCCGCCGCCATCAATTCAATCGCCAAAATCTGTTCCACATTGGTGATGACCTGCCGGGTTTGCAGGGCGGCGGTCGCGCCCATGCTGACGTGGTCTTCCACATTAGCAGAGGTGGGAATGGTATCGACGCTGGCGGGATGCGACAGCACTTTATTTTCGGTGGCGAGCGCGGCGGCGGTATATTGGGTAATCATAAAGCCGCTGTTCAATCCGCCGTGTTTGATGAGAAACGCGGGCAGGACGTGGGCGTTGCTGGCTTCATCGGTCAGGCGCATCACCCGCCG
>CAYZQQ010000063.1:0-12961 GCA_964480075.1 uncultured Anaerolineaceae bacterium | reverse complement strand
ATCCGATCTTTACCCAGCAGCCGATAGTGAAACGGCATCGCGTTAGTTTCGGGGTTATAGTTTTTTAACTTGGCGCGAATACTTCTCTTTATGGTCGTTTCGATTGCTGTTTTTTGAGCGGCAGTCAATGACATATCAAGCTTCTTTCAGATGAAAAATAATTTCGGCGTAAGCATTTTTATCTTTTTCGGTGCGATTTAGTACAGGGCGTTTGAAGCGATTGACAATTTTCATACCTGCTTGTTGGGCAATTAATGGATATAAATTAAATTTGTCATTTGCCACCAAAAAAACGTGGTAGTCAGTTGCCAGTAATTGTTTGGTGTGACGTAATACCGCCGAAATTCCTTGCACGTATGATTGCCGCGCTTCTTTGCCCTGCCCCCGAAAGAGGGGTCCAATCTCGCGGTCATCATTTCGCGGAAAGCCAAAGAGTTCATAAGCGTATGCGTGTTGTTCGTGATAGTTAATGAGTCCCACATATGGAGGACTGGAGAAAATCCCTTTTATCTTTTGGCGATTGACCAATTGCGCCAATGCAGGATTATTCTGGTGCAAAACATCGGTGATGGGGATGTTTCTGGCGTCACCAACCAAACACATTTGTTGGGTGTCGGTGCGCAAGTGTTGAAATTCTTGAACCCGTTTAATGGTATCATTGGTGTATCGCTTCCACCAATGTAAAGTGGAAAATAACGGCTTGCAGATTTTGCCGTGTTTATGGCAGTAATATGTGTCGTAAACAGGTTCTTTCAGCGTTCCTAAATCGGCGTGAGTGGTGGCGCGGCACGAACGAACCGTGCGGCTGAAGATGATTGATAATAAAGTTTTGGTGGGAGGGTCAGCGATTTTTGTTATCAATGAATACAAAAAATCTATCTCGCGGCGAGTGGTTGCCAAATACCACTTCCCCAGAAAAGTTTGTGGGTTATTTTGGGTGGTTTTTATGTTATATTTTTTGACAAGTTGTTCAAATATGGGCAGAAACATTTTTGCTTTTTCTGCGCCATAATTTTTCCCGTCAATTTGTTTGTGTCGCACTTGGAATTTGTATTCCGGTGACGGGAAAAATTCAGTATTGAAATCCAGCAGTTTGGCTGTTAGCTCATCTTCAAAGGCAGCGATATTTGTTTCGCTGATAAAGGTTTGCAGTTTTTGCGTGATGCGATTGACTTCCCATTGCACTTGCAACAGGTTGTATAATCCAATTTTTGCATTTCCGATGAATGCATTAAACGCGGAAATATCAATTCCAATGGCGTGAATGCCCAATTCATTGGCTTGAACCAACGTTGTGCCGCTGCCACAAAATGGGTCTAGCACTATATCGCCGGGTTCGAAATAGATTTTTTGTTTGAAATCATCGGTATGGGTATCCAAAAAATACTCAACCAGTTGAGGGATGAATTTTCCTTTATATGGATGCAGGCGATGCACGTGTTTGGTCGTCGCTTTCTCTTTATATTGCTCAAATGAGAGCGCCCAATTTAAATCCTCCCCCAAACGATTGCGCCAATCGGCTTCTCTGGTTTGCAGAAATGATTGGTAGTATGTCACCAAATCTTCTTCGGCAACACGTGTATCCCCTTTTAAGTTGAATTTCCGAACGCGACCGTAATTAATCAGATAAGAAATGTTTGATGGGGTGACATCTTTTTGCAGATACCTGCTAGCCCATTTGCTTGCTTGTTTGATGGTCATTAAATTAAGGTTGTTATTCATAACTGCCCTATAAATACAATGCTATATTTGACAATGATACGCTTTCAAATATTACCCTATTTTCGCATCCATTACAAATGGACACCCCCTTCAATGTGTGTTACAATTTACCGCTTTCAATCGGCTGACTGAGGCGGCTGATTTTCATTCAACCGATTTTCAATTTCCGACACAACCATCGAGGCTTCTATGGGTGAACTGGCAGCATTGGCAACATCTTTAATGTGGACTTTCACGTCCATTTTTTTTACCATCGGTGGCAGAGAGGTCGGCTCGGTGGTGGTGAATCGTAGTCGATTGCTGCTGGCGGTCATTTTTCTGTCTGTGACCCATTTTTTTATGTTGGGAACGTTTTTCCCCATCGGTGTGGAACCGGAACGCTATTTGTGGCTGGGACTGTCCGGCATCATCGGGCTGGTCGTCGGCGACGCATTTTTGTTTCAGGCATTTGTGATGATTGGACCTCGAATTTCGATGCTGATGATGGCGCTCGTGCCAGTCATCAGCACGTTTTTGGCGTGGATATTTCTGGGCGAAACATTGGGAAGCCTGCAATTGCTCGCCATCGTCATCACCGTGGCGGGTATCGGCTGGGTCGTGCTGGAATCACCCAGAGCGGGTGTTTGGGCAAACTCTCGCCACCGGTTGTTGGGAATTCTAGCGGGGTTGGGGGGCGCGTTGGGGCAAGCTATTGGATTGATTGCCGCCAAATACGGGTTGGCGGGCGATTTTCCCGTGTTGTCCGGTGTGCTCATTCGTATGGCAGTGGCTGTCATTGTAATTTGGGCATTTACCGCGTTACGCGGAAAACTGCGCAACACGCTGGTTGTTTTTCATAATCGGAAAGCTTTGCTGGCAATTGTGGGCGGCTCCGTGGTGGGACCGTTCATCGGGGTATGGCTATCGCTGGTAGCGGTGCATCTTGCGCCGGTGGGGATTGCCAGCACGCTGATGGCACTCTCGCCGGTGCTGATACTGCCCATTGCCCATTTCTTTCTGCACGATAAAGTTGGCTTCCGCGCGGTGTTTGGCACAACTGTCGCGCTGGCAGGTGTAGCAATGATTTTTATGGTGTAAAAATACCGGTTGATAGCAATCGGAAATATAAAACCCGGAACGTGAAACGATGATACCCACCCAACTGACGGTGCAAAATTTTATGGCGTACCTCGCGCCCCAAACCATCGATTTTACCGATATGCACGTGGCGTGCCTCACCGGCGAAAATGGCGCAGGGAAAAGTGCGCTGCTGGATGCCATTACCTGGGCGCTGTGGGGAAAAGCCCGCACTCGCATTGACGATGATCTCATCCACTTGGGTGAAACGGAAATGATGGTGGAATTCTCGTTTGAGCTGGGCGACACGCTGTATCGGGTTTTGCGCCGCCGAAAAATGGGCAAACGCGGCAAAACTGAGCTTCATTTGCACGGATTTGTTCCCGAAGCCGGAGATTGGCGCACGCTCACCGAAGGCGGCATTCGCGGCACGCAGGCAAAAATCAACCGCCTTTTGCGGCTCGATTACGACACATTTATCAACTCGGCGTTTTTGTTGCAGGGTCGCGCCGATGAATTTACCACCAAAACCCCTTCCGATAGAAAACAAATTTTGGGGGATATTTTGGGGTTGAGCATTTACGATGACCTTGAAAATCGTGCCGCCGAAAGAACGCGCTATTTTGACCAGGAAATCAAAATTTCCGAAGCGCAGATTGAGCAGATGCAGCAGGAAGTGAGTGTAGAAGATGACCTGCGCCGCGAGTGGGAATCGCGCCAGCAAGAGGCGCAGCGGTTGTTGCGAGACCTGCAACAAGCCGAAGTGACGCTTTCTGACGTACGTCAGCGGCACAAAGAACTTGATTTTAAACATCGCCAATTGGAAGACCTGCGAGCGCGATTGAGCCAATCGCAGGGCGATATTGATGACTTGTCATCAACCATCGCCGGCTTGCAGAAGAAAATTGAGACAACCCGGCATATCATTGACCGGCGCGAGTCGATTGAAACGGGCTATAACGTCCTGCAAACTGCGAAACAGACGCTGGAAGATTTTAACAGTCGTTTGGCGAAATCATCGGCATTGGCGCGCGAACAGCACCGGCTGGAAAGCGCGATTCAGCGTGCCCGAGCGCAGATTGAATCGGATGTGAAAGTGCTGCAATCGCAACAATCCGATTTGACCGCGCGGGCGGCATCCATTTTGACATTGCAGGCGACACAATCGGAATTAAAAACCAACGTTGCCGAGCTGGAATTGACGGCGGCGGCGCTGGAAGGCCATCGGCAGACAGTAACCCTGCTGACCGATGAAAGCGCCCGGCTGCAAACGGAAAACAAACAGTTGAAAACGGAAATGGATACCATTAAATTGCGGCTCACGCAGTTGGAAGAAGCCGGGTCGAAATGTCCGGTATGCACGCAACCGCTCAACGATGACCATCGGGCGGCGGTTCGGGCGCAATTTTCTGCCGATGGCAAAACGCGCGGCGACACATTTCGCGCCAATAAAATCCGCTTGCAGGGAATTAAGCGCGAACAGAAACAATTGACCGCAGAAATTCAACGTGCAGAGCGAGCGTTGCGCCAGCAAGCCACCCTGCATGGGCAGATGGCGCGGGTGGAAGAGCAATTGCAGCGCGCGCAATCTGCGGCAGAAACACTGACGGTGGTGGCAGAAAAACTGAAATTGCTGACGAATCGACTGGAAAAAAATGATTTTGCCCGCGATGAAAGTGTCGCGCTGGCAGAGGTGGAACAGCAACTGGCGTCGCTCCATTACGATGCCAGAGCGCACGAAACAGCCCGACAGACAGCCGCAGCATCCCAGAAATTTGAAGCGCAGTGGCAGGAATTACAGCATGCGCAGGAACGATTGGCGGAAGCGGAAGCGCAGGTGCAGACAGAAATTGCGCGCCGTGACCGATTATTGGCGCAAACGTCCGCCGACCGTGAAACGGTGGCAAAATTAGCGGAAGAAACTGCCGCGCTGCCGGAAGTTACCAAAGCGCTGACGGCGGCAGATATGGCAGCATCGGCGTTACAGCGCGATGAACGTCAAGCCCGCGACGCGGTGGTGGCGGCGCGCCAGCGGCTTGACCATTTGGCGTATGTGGCGAAAGAAATCGGCAAACGAGAAAATGAGTTGGTTGACTTGAAAGAAACGCAGTCAATTTTTAAAGAATTGCGAGCGGCATTCGGTAAAAAAGGCGTGCAGGCATTGTTAATTGAGCACGCGATTCCCGAATTGGAAGAGGAAGCCAACCAGATTTTGGCGCGTATGACCGACGGGCGGGTGAATGTGCAGTTTGTGACCCAGCGGGCTGCCCGCACCAACGACAATACCGTGGAAACGCTGGACATTCGCATTGCGGATGAACTCGGCACGCGAAATTACGAGCTGTATTCCGGCGGGGAAGCATTTCGGGTAAATTTTGCCATTCGGATTGCGTTGAGCAAAGTGCTGGCGCGGCGAGCGGGGACAAATTTACAGACGCTGGTCATTGATGAAGGGTTCGGCACGCAAGATGCGCGCGGACGCGAACGGCTGGTGGAAGCCATCAACAGTATTCAGGATGATTTTGCCAAAATTTTGGTGATTACTCATATCGATGAGTTGCAGAGTGCGTTTCCGCATCACATTTTTGTGCAAAAAACAGACAAGGGCAGTCAAATAATACGGGATTAAGAAAAGGGTCGGTCAGTCACCAAGAAAATTCGGCTGGCACTGACTGGATTATCAAAATCGTAACCCGGCATTCAGTCGTCAGCGATTGGCTGAATGCTGATATACTCAACAGCGTCATAAAGTAACGAGGATTCACGGGGATTTGTGATACTTTATGGTGCGGGACAGTATATTACCTTTCTTGAGGAGGAGGTTAAAAATAGGAGCCGTCCCGACATTTTATTTAACCCCTAACTGTCGCGACATTTCTTCTTTCACATCCGCAAAGGATTCCTCGAACATCGGAAAGATGAGCCACACATTTGCCAGCCCCCATATTGAGCCGGTGATACTGCGCAACTCCCAATTACTGAACCGCGTGCCGGTCAAATGCACGTACATCATTGACAGCGGGAACATCAGCACAAATAAGTAATACTGCCACTGTTTTACGCCCTGCGTGTACATTATCACCGTCAGTGACAGCCACACCACAATGGCGAATCCGGTCAAAAACCACGGCGGCAGCACTTCATACAACGGACCGACCAACTGTGTGCCGCCGTCCACCCCGGCAGGGATGAGCGCCAAAATCCACCAGTGGAACGGCATTGGCGGCAACCGATGGCGCATAAATCGGTACAGCACGCCGCCGATGAAAAATGATGACCAAATGGCGGTACAGCGATGGCACAGCGCCACCTGATGCCCAAAAATGAAATATGACCGTTCCGGCAGTTGATGGCAGGTTACTTTATAGGCGCTAAAAATTACGTGCGCGATGCGCTCATGCCCAAACGCTTCTAAAATTGGTGCGGCAAATGGCAACGCGATAAACAGCCCGCTGATAATATTTACCCACAGCAGCCAATGGTCGGCAAAATAAACGGTAAACTGATTGACTTTATCTTCCAGCGTGCGTTCCATCGGCGAAAGTTGGTGTAATTCTGCCATTAAATTTCCTCCATCACGATTGAGGTATCATACCCAAAATTGAATATCGTGCCAAATTGCCGAACGTGCCCATCCCCCCGCCTCCACCCCGCATAAATTTTCTGGTACAATACCTATGTCCGATTTATGCCGCCATTGGTGTTTAGATGGACGAATGCACGGGGAACACCCCCAAGGAGTCAACTCACGCAATGCTCACCGATGCCAAACTACTGACCCGGTTGCAATCCGGCGATGCCCGCTCATTTGAAACGCTTTTTCTGCGCCATTACGACCGGGTATACGGCATTCTGTTTCGGTTGATGGGCAATCGCGCCGATGCCGAGGATGCCGCGCAACACGTTTTTTTGAAACTGTACCGCGCGCCGCACGCCGTTTCGCTCTCCGGCGATGATGCCTCGCTGGCTGCGTGGCTGTACCGGGTGGCAGTGAACACCGGATACAATACTGTGCGCAGTCAGCAACGCCGCCGAAAATGGTCCGACCGTTTCAGCCTGCTGTGGACCGCCGAAACCCCATCGCCGCCCACCCCCGCCGAAATATCGGAAGATGCCGCCACGCAGGCACAAGTGCGGCAGGTGCTCGCAGAAATGAAACCGCGCGATGCCAAATTGCTGTTGTTGCGCCACAGCGGATTTTCGTACCGCGAATTGGCAGACACGCTGAATCTCGCCCCGGGGTCGGTGGGGTCACTGCTCACCCGCGCCGAACGTGCTTTCGCCCAAAAATACCGGCTGGCATTTCCAGCAGAGGAGGTTCCCGATGGAACTTGATAACGCCACCCTGCAAGCCTATCTGGATGGAGAGTTGTCTCCCGCAGCAGCGCAACGGGTTGCCGCCGCCATCGCCGAGTCGAAAGCCGCGCAGGCGAAAGTGGCGCGGCTGACCGCCCGACACAATTGGGTACACCGACACATAAGCAGCATCGCGCCCGCTACTGCGCCCAACGCCCGCCGCGCTTGGCAACAGTGGCAAAACACTGTCGCCCAACCATCAACATCAACAATAGAAAGGATTGGACAAATGAAAAGAGCTTCTATTTTGAAACAGTATCAGTCAACCGTTGCAACTCTGGCAGTGGTCATCGCGTTGGCAATTGCGTTCAGTTTTGCGCCCGTGCGAGCGTTAGCCGGCAACTTTTTGCAGATTTTCCGGGTACAGCAGGTGAAGATTGTGCCGGTGGATATGGCAAAGTTAGAAACGATGCAAAACAATGACAATCTTAATGCATTGTTGCAGCAACTTGACCCCCAAACGGCTATTGTTTCCGGTAGCGCTGCCGAACCGCGCGATGTACCTTCGCTGGATGCCGCCAAAAATGTCGTTGGATTTTCTCCGCTTTCACCATCGGGAATGGGACGCCCCGACACCATAAAAGTAAAATCAGAAACGGTTGCCAACATTTCGCTTGACCGGGATTTGCTGGCGGCAGTGTTCGATGCCGCAGATATTTCGGTAGATTTACCCGATTCGCTGGACAACACGCCGTTGGTTATCACCATGCCACCCACCGTTATTGCCGAGTGGACAGCCAATGGCGCACCAAGTCTAATGCTGATGCAGATGCCATCACCGCAAATTGAATACCCGGAGGACCTCAATCTGAACGCGCTGGGTGTGGCGGGATTACAACTGACGGGTATGTCAAAAGCGGAGGCGACGGCGCTTGGCGCAACCATTGATTGGGCAAACACGCTGGTACTGCCCATCCCCACCGATGCCCATGTGAGCTATCGTGAAGTGACCATCAACGGGGGGCAGGGGATTGTCTTTACCAGCGATGAATCTCCTCAAACAGACTCGGCAGTCATGTGGCAGGTCAACGGAATGAGCTATTTTATGACAGGTAATTTTTCGGCGGATGACTTGCTGACGCTGGCAGCCTCAATGCAGTAAAAAACTTCACGCTTTTTGCCTGTGGGGGTGCGAGGCATCGTGCCCCCGCCATCACGGATATTAAAATGACAACGCCTGCAATTGAAACCACCCATCTGAGAAAAGAATACAGTGCAACCATCGCTGTGCAGGATTTATCGCTGCGTGTGCCCGCCGGAGAAGTTTTTGGCTTTTTGGGACCCAACGGCGCCGGAAAATCTACCACCGTGAAAATGCTGCTGGGGTTGGTGTCGCCCACCGGCGGCGAAGCGCGATTATTCGGCGAACCGCCGCACCGCCCCTCATCGCGCGCCCGTGTCGGATTTTTGCCGGAGCATTTTCGTTTTCACGAATGGCTCAAAGCAGACGAATTTTTGATACTGCATGGAAAATTATTCGGAATGTCTTCTGCCGATTTGAAATCCCGCATTCCCGAATTGCTGGCGCTGGTGGAATTGCCGGATGCCGCACACCGAAAATTGAGTCACTTTTCCAAAGGGATGCTGCAACGCATCGGGCTGGCTCAAGCTATGCTCCATCGCCCAAAATTGATTTTTTTGGATGAACCCACCTCCGGACTTGATCCACTGGGGCGGCGGTTGGTGCGCGACATCATCGCCCATTTAAAAATCGAAGGCACAACTGTTTTTCTCAACTCGCATTTCCTCAGCGAAATTGAAGTGACGTGTGACCGGGTAGCATTCATCAATCGCGGGCGGGTGGTGCATACCGACACGATGGCGCATCTTTTGCGCCGCACCACCGAAGTGACCGTGCGCGCCGAGCCACTGTCGCCCGAACTGCTGGCATCGCTGGCACAGGTGGGACATCACATGCAGCAAAACGGCAATTCGGTGTCACTCTGGGTTGAAAATCCGCAATCCGTGCCGGAAATCGCGCACATTGTGGCAAAACACGGGGCAGCGCTGTATGAATTGCATCCGCGCCAAACTTCGCTGGAAGATATTTTTGTCAGCATCATCGGGCAGGCAGAAGAAAAGGAGCGGGCGTGATGAGCATTTTCACTATTGCCACCCTGACGTTCCGCGAAGCGTGGCGCAAAAAACTATTTTGGCTGGGATTGGGGTTGGGGATTGCATTTCTCGTGTTGTTTGCCATCGGTTTCCATTTTATTTTTCAAGAAATCACCACCCACAGTCCCGAAGGGCGGCAGGGTGGCGCGGCACTGCGTATTTTGGAAAGACAGGTGAGCGGAATTTTTCTGTTGATGGGGCTGTATGCCGTAAATTTTTTGGTAGTGATGATGGCGGCGCTGACCAGCGCGGGTACCATTGCCGGAGAAATCAGTTCGCACACCATCCAAACGCTGGCGGCAAAACCCGTCCCCCGTTGGGAAATTCTGCTCGGCAAATGGACGAGCCACGGATTGATGCTCACCGGTTACACGATATTTATGGCAGGCGGATTGATACTGGTGATATTCTTCAGCACAGGATACACGCCGCCGCACGCGCTGGCGGGGGTGGGTCTGCTGGCGCTGGAAGGGCTAATTGTGCTCAGCGTGTCAATTTTTGGGGGAACAGTGGTTTCAACATTGGCAAATGGCGTGCTGGTTTTTATGCTCTATGGCATCGCTTTTGCGGGTGGATGGGCAGAGCAAATCGGCGGGATGTTGAACAGCCAAACTGCCGTGCAAGTGGGCATTATCGCCAGCTTGATTATGCCCAGCGAAGCAATGTGGCGGCTCGTCGCCGACCTGATGCAACCATCGCTGGTGCGCGAAACGGGGTTCACCCTGTTTACGGGCGGCAGTACGCCCAGCGCGGCAATGGTGGTGTATGCGGTAATTTACTCGGCGGCGTTTCTGGGGCTGGCGGTGTACAAATTTCAGCGGCGGGATTTATAGGAAAAATTTGCACCAAAATGCGTAGGGGCGGCTCGCGAGCCGCCCCTGCAAATATTCACGATTTATGGGAACAGGTCAATGACCTACCCCTACGTTTTCCAGATAATTTCAATTACAATTCTTCAGCGTGAGTGGCAAGGAATCCGGCAACACCGTCTGCGGTTTCTTCCATCCCGCTTTCGCCTTTGTGCCATCCGGCGGGACAAACTTCGCCGTATTGCTCGTGGAATTGCATCGCATCCACCATGCGCAACATTTCATCGACATTGCGTCCCAATGGCAGATTGTTGACGGTTTGATGCTGGACGATACCGTCTTTGTCAATTAAAAACGATGCGCGCAGTGCCACGCCGTCGGGGTGTTCCACCCCATACGCGCGCGTGATGGCGTGGGTGATGTCGGAAACGATGGGGAACTGCACACTACCGATGCCACCCTGTTCCACGGGGGTATTGCGCCATGCCCAGTGGGTGTACTGCGAATCAACTGAAACACCGACGACCTGCACGCCGCGCTCTTCAAACTGCGCGATGCGGTGATTGTGGGCAATAATTTCGGTGGGGCAAACAAAGGTAAAATCGAGGGGCCAGAAAAAGAGTACCACGGGTTTGCCGCGCAAATCGGAAAATTTAAATGTCTTATTGATACTGCCATCGGGCATCACTGCCGGCGCCACAAAATCGGGGGCTTCTTGGGTTACTAAAACGCTCATTTTATTGTTCCTTTCATTAAAATATAATTGGGCGAGTTTTTTTTATTGTGTTAAAATATAGTTGCACAATGTGCAACCGATAAATTTATACTCTCTTCATTATCGAATTGCAAATTTTGTTTATTGTTTTTGAAAAAACCCCAAAGGAACCGCCGATGAAAGCTGCCATTTACGATAAATTTCAAGCCCCCATCCGCATCGAAACCGTACCCGACCCGACCCCACCGCGCGACGGGGTGGTCGTTCGCATCAAAGCGAACGGCATTTGCCGCAGCGATTGGCACGGGTGGATGGGGCATGACCCCGATATTGTGCTGCCGCACGTGCCGGGGCACGAATTGGCGGGCGTGGTGGAAGCCATCGGGGCGAATGTGCATCGCTGGAAACCGGGCGACCGCGTGACCGTGCCCTTCTCGATGGGTTGCGGGCACTGCGAGCAGTGTCAATCGGGAAACCAGCAAATTTGCGATAATTATTTTCAGCCGGGATTCACCGCGTGGGGGGCGTTTGCGGAATATGTTGCGCTGCCATACGCCGATGTGAATTTGGTGCGTCTGCCGAATGTGCTTGATTTTGTGGCGGCGGCAAGTCTCGGCTGCCGATTCGTCACCGCGTTTCGGGCGGTGGTGGCGCAAGGGCGCGTTTCTGGCGGTGAGTGGGTGGCAGTGCATGGCTGCGGCGGCGTGGGGTTATCGGCAATTATGATTGCCGCCGCGCTGGGTGCAAACGTCATCGGCGTAGACATCAATCCCGCTGCGCTGACGCTGGCGGCATCGGTCGGTGCAGCGCACACGCTGAACGCCCGCACGGTGGGCGATATTCCCGCCGCCATTCGCGAATTGGCGCACGGTGGGGCGCACGTCTCGATTGATGCGCTGGGCAGTCCGGTCACCGCCAGAAACTCGGTGTTCAGCCTGCGAAAACGGGGACGGCACGTGCAAATCGGGCTGCTGCTGGCAGATGAAGATAACACCCCGCTACCGATGTCGGCGGTGATTGGGCGCGAGTTGGAAATTGTGGGCAGTCACGGCATGCAGGCGCACGACTATCCGCAACTGTGGGAAATGATTCTGGCGGGGAAATTACAACCGGAAAAACTGGTCAGCCGCACCGTCACTCTGGCGGAAGGGGTGGAAATTTTACAGGTGATGGGGGATTTTCGGCTCAGCGGGGTGGCGGTGATTGACTCGTTTTAGTAGGGGGGGGAACGGTTGAGCTAATTCGCCCGCCCTAACAGAAATTCAGCTCTTTCATCAATGATTTTCTCATTCCATTCGCTTCTTGCTAAATGCTCACTAACGGTTTTGGTTACAAGTTAAGGGTCAGGAAGAATAGTCAAATTGAGCCAATGAGTTTGAGAAGGGAGGCTGCGTTTAACAATACTGAGCAATTTAGCGTGAAGAGCCAAAAAAGCAACGGGGTCATCGGCCTCCCCTTTGGCATAAGCCTGTCCGAAATAGTAGAGGCTTCGATAGACCATTTCCATTGAGATAGCCAGTAAAGGCTTATGGAGTACTTCGGCTACAGCATCACTCAAATCAAGTACAACCATATAGACCATCCAAGTAGCCCAGAGTTGCAGTTCGACTCCATTTTGGGAGCCGGTCCAAAAATAAGCCAGTCCTAACAAGCGTTTGGTCGCGTTAAAAGCGTCTTCAATTCGCCACCGATGACCATACAGAGCCGCAACGTAAGGGGCGGGCAACAGGTCAGGGTTTAATTCGTTGGTCAAATACTCGTACCATTGTCCCTGATAGTAAAGTTTGACCAAGCGCACCACTTGATGGTCATCCCCGGAGCCAATCCGGATTAGGTAGTCGTGAATTTGAGGTGTTTTGGTCAAGACACGTTTGACATCAAAGGTCAAATTGCTTTTAGCAGGGATGATAAAGGTGATTTTGTGCTCGGATTTTGATAACTGGAGGAAACGTTTGAAGTTGGTGAAGCCCCCATCAAGTAAAAGTAAGGTGTCAGTCGAGATAGCGGTTAAAATTTGCGGCCAAAAGCGTTGGTCACTGGCTTTGGCATCCGGCTCAAACCAAATTGAATGAGGCAAGAGGGTGAAAACATTGAGAACCGTCATTATCTTGCCCCCCAAAGGATGTTTTTCTGCATTCCTAAGCCTAAATTTCGCACATTAAGGATCGAATAGACAACCGGAAAGAAG
>CAYZQQ010000062.1:6253-13063 GCA_964480075.1 uncultured Anaerolineaceae bacterium | reverse complement strand
AAAAACCGTCTGCTCATCGTTGAAGATGAAAGCATCATCGCTATGGAACTCGCGTTCCGATTGGAAGATGTCGGCTACACAATGCTGGGCATCATCCCCAGCGGTGAAGAAGCCATTGAAGCGGTCGCCGCTCTGCATCCGGAGCTCATTCTGATGGACATTCATCTGGAGGGTGAGATGGATGGCATCACCGCCGCAGAGGAAATTCAAAAACGGGTTGATATCCCCATTATTTTTCTGACGGCGCACACCGATGACGCCACACTGAATCGCGCCAAAACCCGCACCCCATACGGCTATCTCATCAAACCATTTCAAGAAAAAGAACTGGATATTGCCATTCAAATGGCGTTGTACAAACACAAAATGGAGCGCAAACTCCGCGAAAGCGAGGAGCGTTTACGGCTGGTGGTAGAAAGCGGCAACGATGTGGTAGCGGTGATGACCCCCGACGGTGTTTTTACCTATTTTCACGCCGCCGAGCAGTATCACGTCTTGGCTGAAACCCTTATGGGCAAAACACCAACCGCATTTTTGCCCGCCAAAAGTGCCAAATCGTGGATAGATGGTGTACGAGAAGTGGCAAAAACCGGTGTACCGGTTATCCAAGAAACTGCACTTGATTGGAACGGAGAAGAGATTTGGTTTAATGCGCATATGTACCCGCTGCGCAACGCACTCGGAAAAATTACCGGCGTCGCCACAGTGGCGCGCAACGTCACCGATATGAAACGGTTGAAAGGTATTTTGCCGGTGTGCGCATGGTGCGGGCGAAAAATAAAAGATGAAGCAGGGCATTGGGTGCGCCTCGATGTATACCTTACCAGCCACACCGATGCGACGATTTCTCACGGAATGTGCGATGACTGCCAAAAAAACATACACCGTTTAAACTCCAAGTAGGCTGCAACGCCGACAACGGCAATGGCGCACCTGCCCCCTCCACAATCTGTCGCTCCCGTTGACGTTCAGCGCGAGGTTATTTTACAATTTCGATAATCCACTCAACGCCAATCTAATTTTTTCTTCAACCGGTTCTTCTTTTGCGGAATCGGGGAGGTTTTGCAGCGCCATTTGCGCCTCGACGATGCTGTAGCCCAATGTGGTGAGCGCCGCCATCACTTCGCCGTCATCATCGCTGATGGCAATGGCGGCGGGGGCAAAAATATCGTCGGCGGTAATTTTGCCCTTTAACTGGAAAACAATGTGTTTCGCCTTTTTGGGACCGATGCCCGGCACGCGGGCGAGAATAGCGGCTTCGTTTTGCGCCACCGCCTGTTTCAGCGATTCCAGCGACAATGTGGAGAGAATCGCCAGCGCCACTTTCGGACCGATACCCTGCACTTTTAACAGGGTGCGGAACAAGTCGAGTTGTTCCGCATCGGGAAAACCGAACAGTGTCAGTTCCGTTTCGCGGACGTGCAGATGGGTGCGCAAAAATACCGTCTTGCCGAGCGCCGTATCATCCAGCACAGGCACGGGTACGTTTACCACATACCCCACGCCGCTGACATCCACTAGCAAATAATCATCGCCTTTTTCAATTATTTCACCCCGCAGTGAGCCAATCATAATAATGCAAAATCCAAAATGTAAAATTCAAAGTTACTCATTCATCACCGGTTAATGCGCGCAGTCGCGCGGAATGGAGATGGCAAATGGCTACTGCCAGCGCGTCGGCAGCATCATCGGGTTTTGGGATTTCATCCAAATTAAGCAACAGTTTCACCATTCGCTGAACTTGCTGTTTGTCTGCACCGCCATAGCCGGAGATTGCCTGCTTAATTTCCAGCGGTTTGTATTCCGCAATGGGCAATTCGGCAT
Source organism: uncultured Anaerolineaceae bacterium (assembly GCA_964480075.1). Lineage (GTDB taxonomy): Bacteria > Chloroflexota > Anaerolineae > 4572-78 > 4572-78 > JANTHQ01. The sequence goes on along the minus strand of CAYZQQ010000062.1, from coordinate 11,239 downwards.
TTGCCAGCGCCAGCATCGCCACGCCGCGCCCATGCCCCACCGACAGCGCGGTGGTGGTGTTGCGGCTGAAAAACAACATTTCTATGGCGGCTGTATCGGGTTGATATTCGGCGATGATAACGGTCAGGTCATCATATATGGTTTTTAGGCGCTGGGGAAAGGGCATTTTGGCGGGGGTGGTAACGACCCCATACGCTACTGCATGCAAATCCTGCCCGCCGAATTCCTGTTCCACCACCCCCCAGCCGGTTATCGCCGTGCCGGGATCAATGCCAATAGCGCGCACTTATGCCGCTTCCAGTTCCGCCAACGCGGCATCGGAGATATTGAGGTTGGTAAACACTTTGTCCACATCGTCCGACTCTTCCAATGCGTCAATCATATTCATAATCGACACTGTTTCTTTCACCCCACGCTCAATTTCGTTTTTGGGAAATTGTCCCAATTCAGATTCTTCCACATTAAAGCCCGCCGATTCCAGCGCATCACGCACGGTGTGCAGCGCGTCCGGCGGCGTGTAAATTTCGATGACATCATCGCTGATTTCCACATCGTCTGCCCCGGCATCGACCGCTGCCATAAACACGTCGTCGGAGTCAACATTATCGGCAAGCACGGTAATGTACCCTTTCAGGTCAAACATCCAGCCGACTGCACCCTGCTCCGCCATATTACCGCCGTTTTTGTTGAATACGATGCGCACGGCGGATAGCGTCCGGTTGCGATTATCGGTGGTACATTGGATGAGCATTGCCACGCCGTGGGGGGCGTAAGCTTCGTAAGTTATTTCTTCCAGATTGCCGCCTTCAAGCTCGCCGGTTCCCCGTTTGATGGCACGGTCAATGTTATCTTTGGGCATATTGGCGCGACGTGCCTTATCAACCGCCAATCGCAGCGTGGGGTTGCCGTTAATATCCCCGCCGTGACGTGCCGCCAGCGTTATATCACGGGCAATTTTGGTGAATATTTTGCCGCGTTTGGCATCTTCCGCACCCTTTTTGCGTTTAATTGTACTCCATTTACTGTGTCCGGACATTGCACACTCCTTCAAAATTACGAGTCACGAATTGCAAACTACGCTTTTTCTCTATTATAGAATTCCCATACGATTTTCACAAACTTTGTATCTCCGGTGTATCTGTGTCGTTTTCGGCATTTTCCATTTCTGCCAGCGACCGGGCAACGGCATCAATGGCGATTCTCTGTTTGCGATACAAATCGGCTTCGCTCCGCGCCAACCGGCGGGCAATATCACGAACTTTCATTCCCTGAATGAATTTCAGCTCCAAAATATTGTACAGCATCCATTCTGAGGCGGTCATCCGCCGTTCACCGCTTGGTTTGGTGTTTTCGATGGCGCGCGCCAGCACCTCACGCAGAGCATTGACCGGGTCGCCGCCATGAGAATCCACGGCACGCTGAACCACTTCCATTTGCAACAGGGGACTGTTCGTCAATTTGGGCCCACCCCAATAATGTCCCAGCGCATCACGCACCAAATCGGGAAATTCCGGTTGGTTGACCACATTTTCGCCGCTGGGCAACAAGTTATCCACCGGCGACCCTACATAGCGCACGGCGCTGCGCACGCGCTGCGCACGTTCCATTTCTCCGGCGATATTTCTCAACGCGCCAAAAACACTCTGCTGTAAATGACGGTCTTGCAGCATAAACTCGGCTTGCCGGATAAGCGAACGCACAGTTTCGTTTTCATACTCGCTCAGGTCGGGCAGGTCGCTCGGCGCTTCGATACCCAATAGCCCCAAATATGTCTCACCGGTGTGGGCTTTCAACGGGGCATACCAAAACCCGTCCTGCGATACGAAAACATTTTCCGCGTCATTCATATCAGCGAAAATTCCCGCATCAAATTGCACCAATGCGGCTTCCACCGCTTCCGCTTCGCCCACCGATGTTTCCAGCCGGGGACCGGACCGCGCCGCCACATTGGCGATAAACCCGGTGGGAGAACGCATCAGTTCACAAATAGCCGTCAATACATTTTCCAGCGCCTGCCGCAAATCGGTGGTCGTCAACAGTCGGCTATCGACATAACGCAACAACGCCACTTCATCTCGCTCATTGTAATACACCCCTTTGCTGATGAGCGGCTTTAAATAGCTGGCGGCAATTTGCGCCAGCACAATAATCGACACAATGGATGGAATGAGAATCGCATCACGGGGCAATCCCAAAATGACCGGTGAATCCGGCATGGCGATAATCACCCCGATAACCAGTGTGGCAACCAGCGGACCGCGCAACAGATAGGTCGCCAACGTGTATTTTACCACTCTGTCCGGGCTGAATGCATCAAAAAATGCCACACTGTACCCCATCAGCACCAGCATCAGCACAATACCAATATTCACCACAAATAGCGTTGAAAGTAATACCCACGCCGGCAGTGTCGATGCTTGATTCGCCACCAGCATGTACGGGAATACCCCAAAGGATGGCGCGGCAAATGAAACCATTAAAAAGGTCATGCGCCGCCGGGTGACGGTGGTCAAACAGCGGTCACGGGCGTGCTGGGTATTAAACACGCCCCAGATGACAGCGGCATAAAAGTAAATGGTGAACAATCCAAAGAGAGGTCCGGCGCGGAATTGGGTCACTGCGGGCAGGAAAAAGCCATCGCGCACCAAAAGGTCCGAAAATACTGCCAACGCCAGAAAAATCGCACCGATGACATATCCGCCCACCATGGCAAATCGGCGGGGGCGAGAAATATCGTTGGTGGTGCGCAGCAGTGCATCAGAAAAATGCAGATACGCCGCCGGGATAAACGCAATGCCAATCCACTGGAATTTTAGCCACGGAATGGCATCATCCAGCGAGACGACCTGAAATAGCGCCACATCACCGGCATAGGTAAATGCCATACACGCCAACAATACCGCAAATGCGCGTCCAATGGCACTGTTGCGGTTATAGTTGAGGATAAAAACCAGCAATGAAAATGCCAAAATTAATATAAACGACGATAAAATTTGGTTTATCGCCACAAAACTTGCGCCAAAAGTTGTCATAATTATAGTGATAACGAAAAGAGCAGCGCAATGTCACCATTGGGGAAAAGTCGGTCATTGTACCCACATACAGTTGCGCCACGTTTTTGTACAAAAGTGATTGCGGGGTCGTTTTTTGTTTGCAACGAAAATGTCACATGGGCACAATTATTTTCCTGCGCCAATGCCAGCGCTGTGTTCCATAGTTTTTTGCCGGTCCCCTGCCATCGAATGTCAGCAGCGACAACCAGCGCCTCAATACTCAGCGTTTCACGCCATGGTTCGATATTGCCGCACACAAACCCAACCTGCACGCCGTTTTGCTCGGCAACCAGTAAATATGCCGCCTGTTGAATCAAGTGAATCAATGCATCGCTGTTATGGGGATACGTCACCGGCATTGCCCGGGGCAATCGTACGCGGGTAAAATAGCTGCGAATCGCACGCTCATTCTCGTGAAATTGCATCTGCCAGACGTAATTAGTGGTGTATGCAGCACTAAATTGACTGCACGGCAACACATCCTCCAACTCGCCGGGGCGCACCATAACCCCATCGGTCAGTGCATTGGGTAGTGACAGTTCGGTTTCTTCCATTTAAAAAAGTCCATTGCGGCAAGCATTCTGCCGCTACACGGTGTATATAAAAATTCTAGCATTGAGGAAACCATTTGGCAAAAGACTCTCGCCATTGGGGCGCATTTCAATTCCGGGGCAAATGATAATTAAACCAATGGGTGTCATGTCATTCCGGAATTTTCCGCAGGAAAATATTCGGAATCCAAAGAAAAACGATGGATTCCCGCCTGTGCCCGTTGTTTGGGTGCTTTCGCGGGAATGACACCAACATCTTTCCAAGTTTTTGAAACCTCACTCCCAAACTGAAACGTACCCTTGCCATTGGGGAAATTATTCATCAACAACTGTTAATCGATAATTCAGCACACCGGGAAAATAGGTGAATGGCACATTGAATGTGGCAATTTTTCCGGCGGCAAGCTGACGCGGGCGCAAATATGCAAAACTTACATTTATCAGCCCGCCCCCGCGATTATAGAGCGAAACAACCACTTTTGGTTGTCTGAGCGCAGCATCACCCATATTTTTTATTGACCCGGACACCGTGTAAAATCCAATGTTATCTTCTGCGGCGTGAATGGTAACGATACCCGTATGCGGTCGCAATACCACCGCCACGGGATGCCCGACTGCTTTGATGCTATAATTGCGCATTCCGGCGGGAGGAGGCAGTTCTGCGGCAAACGGGGCGCGTTCGCCGGGGGATAACGATTTGACCAGCGATTTGCCGTTGGTATCGGCGATGAAATTGCCGCCGGCATCATAGAAACTCACCGTCACCGAAATGCCGCCGGCATCCACATTGGAATCATTCCGCAACTCGCCGACCACATGCAACACTCCGACATCATCGATATAGCTGGTATCACTCATCAGCCCGAGTAATAGTGCGTCAGCCGGTAATGGGGTGGGCGCCGGAATGATGGTGACGGGATTGCCGCCACCGGTGGGGACAGCGGGTATCGGCGTTGGCGCGCCAACCGTAGATTCCGCCGCAGCGGCAGCGGGCAAATTGGGGACAGCAATTTGCGTTGTATCCGCCGGTTGTGCCTGCACCGTAGCCACGAGTTCCATACGATTGCCGTAATTTTCGCCCGCACCAACGACGGTATCTGTAAATGTGCCGCCATCCGTCCCCGCTTGCAAAATAAATTCGCCGTATCCCATTTTTACCTCGCGGTACATTCGGGCGGTCTCCGCCGGCAAGTTCCATGATAGCACGTCACTCTTGTCGGATGTCGGGGTGGGGGTGATGGTTGCCGTCGGCGTGCGGGTCGGTTTTGCGGTGGGGGTGAGGGTTGCCGTCGGCGTGCGGGTCGGTTTTGCGGTGGGAGTGAGGGTTGCCGTCGGCGTGCGGGTCGGCTTTGCGGTAGGGGTGAGGGTCGCCGTCGGCGTGC
>CAYZQQ010000062.1:0-6153 GCA_964480075.1 uncultured Anaerolineaceae bacterium | reverse complement strand
TCGGCTTTGCGGTAGGGGTGAGGGTCGCCGTCGGCGTGCGGGTCGGCTTTGCGGTGGGGGTGGATGTCTCTTCCGCCACCGATGTCCGGTTCATATTGAAGGTCACGTCTGCAATTTGGGTGGCGGGCGGTTCACCGAGCGTGTCAACTGCGGTGGCATTGAGCGGCAGGGTGGGCGATGGGGTCGCTGTGGTGGTGGCACTTGCGGTCGGCAGCGGCGTTCGGGTGGGCAATGGTGTCCATGTTGGCGACGGGTTGACTGTGGCAGTCGGCGTGCGGGTAGATGTGGCAGTCGGTGGGAAAAGCGGCGTGACTGTTGGGGTGAAGGTGGGGCGTTTGGTGGGCGTGGGTTTTTCGGCGCGGGCAAGTTGCCGGGTCGGCTGGGGTATCGGCGGCGATGCACTGCCATCATCCAGCAGCAACATCACCAATGCAATAATTATCACATTAAAAATGAGCAAATAACCAATCAATACTGTCCACTGCCACGTTTTGAGTCTCAACCGCTTCACAAATTACCTCACTTTTGTGAATATCACTTCATATGAATAGTGAAAGAGCGAGTTGGCAACCGGGTTGCCATTTTTTTTACACACCTGGTTTTGCGCAATATCGGGGCTAATGGGACCGGCTACTTGACTGCTGGCGCCAGCCACTTCTACCCAATACGTGCCTTTAAACATCGCAAAATCGGTCAAACCGGGGTCTTGTATTTTATCCCCCGTTTCGGTGAATGCCTCGCCGCCCGACCACCAAACGCGCAGTTTTACGCCGGGAATGCCATTGCCATTTGTATCCCGCACGTAAATGAAGATGTGATGGTTGCCCTGATTTTCGCACGGGGTGAGCTGCCGTATCTGCACCGCAAAATCCACATCGGGCGGCGGGGGGGTGGGAACGACATTCGGTGCGGCGACTGCCGCCGGAATCGCGGCAACAGCCATCGGCGGCACAGTGGGCTGCGGGACGGGAGCAACGGTGGGGGTTGGCGGCGGCGGAGGCGGCGTGCGGGTGGGGGGTGCCGGGGTGGATGTTCGGGTGGGCGGCGGGGTGGGTGTCACAGATGGCGTCCATGTGGGTACACGGGTGTTGGTTGCGGTCGGGGGCACCGCGAGCACCACCATCGGCGGGGCAACGGCACGGGAGCGCGGGGTGAATGTCGGCTGCGGGGTTCGGGTGGGCAACGATTGCGCCAGCACTACCTGCCGGAAGCGGACAGCTTGCGGCGAGACATCATCGGTGAGCAACCAAATCGAGCCGCCGATGACCACCCCATTTAATAAAACCAGCAAACCGATGAGCGTCAACCATTGGGTTGATGTGAAAGCTATTTTCCGGCGCGGTCGTCGTTTCAAACAACACCCTCCAAGGTACGGGAATACTGCCAAAAACAGTTTGATGGCAGAAAATGGGTTGCTAGCGCCCTTTTTGCATGACCGTCAACCGAAAAGTATCATACCCAACGGACCCCATTCTCTGCCATCTATACTGACCTCCACGCAATTGCACCGAGTTACGAGTAACACACCGGTTCACCAATCACCATGTTGTGTACAACTGCCATGAAGTTTCCAGCCAGCCCATTACCGGTTTGGTAACGCCATCCGGTTTCGATGGTCAGGTTGACGGTATCATTATAGCACACCAACAATATTATGGCAAGTTATTATGTAATCTCATTTTCATGACGATAGCGCCCCGCCGTGCAACTTTTTTCTCTGCGGCACGTAATGTATGATGAATTTGAAAACTGACTGAATTATATGAAGGAGAATGTAATGTCAACTCAAAAACGATTGTATCGCTCTCAAACTGACCGAATGGTGAGCGGGGTGTGCGCCGGAATTGCCGAATATTTTGAAATCGACCCCACGTTGGTGCGATTGGGGCTGGTATTGCTGGTGTTTCTCACCGGCGGCACGTTTGGGCTGGTGCTGCCGCTGATTTATGTGGCGATGGCTGTTGTCATCCCCGAAGCGCCAAAAACCGGTTCCGCCAAAATTGTGGATACCACAGCCATTCCCGCACAGACAGATGCCATTGACGCGCCCATCATTGCCGATGCAGAATAATCCGTACCAAAAGCGCCGACCCCATTTTTGTGAGTCGGCGCTTTTTTATGAAAATTTGGCGATTACGCGCTCAATGGCATCCAGACCGCGTATTAGTTTTTCCATTTCCGGTCCAAAACTGATGCGGCAATGGTGCTGATAGCGCCGGTGTCGCCGCCGCCGGTCGGGATTCACATCAAAGAACACCCCCGGCACGGTGATGACCTGTTCTTTTAACCCTTCTTCAAAAAATCGAACCCCGTCGTTCAGCGGCGGCGGCAGTTTCGACAAATTAGCCCACACGTAAAATGTGCCGCCCGGGTTCGCATCCACCGCAATGCCCAATTTTTCCAGCCGTTCCAGCACAGTCTGCCGTTTCATCGAAAAATGCCGCTGAATTGCCTCGGTTTCCTGCATAGCGAATGACGGCTCCAGCAACCGCAGGGTTTCATCCTGAAACGGATGATTCGCGCCGCCATCTAAAAACGAACCCGCGCTGGCAACCAATTCAATCACCGATTCCGGACCCACTGTCCAACTGATGCGCCAGCCGGGATACCGCCAATTTTTCGTCAACCCATCCACCACAATCACCGGGTCGGTATTCACATCGTCCACAAATTCGGCGGCGGAAATCAACCGTCGACCAGATGCCGATGGCACATCATCATACACAAAATGGCTATAAAATTCATCCCAAATAAACGTACAGCGGGTATCGCGCGCCATATCCACCCACGTTTTTAAATCATCTCCCGCCAAATATTGTCCGGTGGGATTGCATGGGTTGCTGGATAAAATAGCGCGCAATCCCCGCCCCAAAATTTCGTCGCGCAGTTTTTCGGGGGGAATATGATAATTCGAGCCTGTGTCCAGCAAAATGGGAATGGGGATGAACGCTTTAAAAACGCTCAATAATTCTTCGTAAGCTGTGTAATCGGGCAGAAAATGCCCCATATTGATGTTGCCCAGCGTCGCCGCCAACCGGGTGAGCGCAACACGCCCACCGCTGGCAATGCTGACATTTTTGTACGTGTATTTTGAGGGCTTCCCCTGCCGAAAAAAATGGTTGTAAAAATCGGCGACCTTTTGGCGCAGCGCAATTTCGCCCGGCACAGCGGCATACCGGTGTGCCCCCGGATTGATGCGAATCTCTTCAATGCGGTTCGGCGCGCCGGGCAGTGCGCCCGTTTCCGGCGACCCTTGCCCTAAATTCGCCCAGTGGGGATTATCATAACTAAAACCGAGTTTTCCCGCTTCGGTCATCACATAAATTACGCCTGTTTTGGGAACAGGTCTGAAGCCGGGAATTGTTGTTGTGGCTACCATACTTTCTCCGAAATAATTATTTTTTCATTATAAGCGCCAAACGATACACCCGACCCGCCAAAGAGTCAACTCCAATTTTTTCGGCTTTGTGAAATGACCCGCAAATCATTGCCCGCCCGCGCAGGCTGTGCTATACTTTTGAACGTGCAAATTCACACACACGTCATCAAACAAAATTAAACCCCAGCGCTTCAAGGAGAAACGAATGCCTGCTAAAATAATTGACGGGAAAGCTATTGCCGCCATCATTCGCGGCGAAATTAAAGCTGAAGTAGACACGATGAAAGCCAAAACCGGAAAGGTTCCGGGGCTGGCAGCCGTATTGGTCGGCGAACGGAAAGATTCGCAAACGTATGTCCGCATGAAAAAGAAAGCATGCGCCGAAGTGGGCATTACGTCTCTTGGGTACGATTTGCCGGCAGACATCAGCGAAAACGAGTTACTGAAAGTTGTCGCAGAACTGAACGAAAATCCGGAAGTGAACGGTATTTTGGTGCAGTTGCCCTTGCCTGACCATATCGACGAAGAAAAAATTCTGTCGGCGATTAGTTTGGAGAAAGATGTGGATGGATTCCATCCGCTGAATATCGGGCGGCTGTCTATGAAAGGGCGTGACCCGCTATTTGTACCCTGCACCCCCAAAGGCGTTATCGAATTGCTTGACCGCAGCGGCGTGACCATCGAAGGGAAAAACGCAGTGGTATTGGGGCGCAGCAATATTGTGGGGTTACCCGTGGCAATGCTGTTGCTACATCGAAACGCCACGCTCACCATCTGCCATTCGCGGACGCAGGATATTCCCGCCGTTACCCGCGCCGCCGATATTCTCATCGCCGCCGTGGGACGCGCAGAAATGGTCAAAGGCGATTGGATAAAACCCGGCGCCGCAGTCATTGATGTTGGCGTGAATGCGGTGGATGACCCCACTGCCAAAAAAGGGTATCGTCTGGTGGGTGATGTTGATTTTGACAGCGCGAAAGAGGTTGCCGGTATGATTACCCCCGTGCCGGGCGGCGTGGGACCGATGACCATCGCCATGTTAATGCGAAACACGATGGATGGCGCAAAACGTGTCTACGGGCTGAAATAACTTTTGCCTCCAAAAACAAAAAGCCGGGTGCGGTATATTTCCGCACCCGGCTTTTTTTCAGCCAACCATCATTCATCAAAACGTCGGCGCCCGATGTGATTCATAAATTCGGCACGGGTGCGGGCATCACTTTTGAACAATCCCCGCAGCGAACTGGTCACCATAGTCGCCTGCTCTTTTTTTACACCGCGCATCATACTGCACATGTGGGCGCCTTCTACCACCACCGCCACGCCCTGCGGTTGCAGCACTTCTTTCAAAAAAGTGGCAATCTGCTCGGTCATCCGTTCCTGCACCTGTAATCGGCGGGCAAACATTTCCACTGTGCGCGGAATTTTGCTCAAGCCGATGACTTTCCCGTTGGGAATGTACGCCACGTGCGCTCTGCCAAAAAAGGGCAGCATATGATGTTCGCACAGGCTATAATATTCAATATCTTTCACTACTACCATTTCATTATAATCAACCGTGAAAATCGCATCATTGATCATTTTTACCGGATCAACATGATACCCGGCAGTCAGTTCTTCCATCATTCGCGCCACGCGGTCGGGTGTGCGCAGCAATCCTTCGCGGGTGGGGTCTTCGCCGATATTTTGTAAAATATCCTGCACCGCGTTCTCAATCGCAATCCTCTTGCTCTCGGCATCTTTTTGATTGCCGTTTGGGGTAATTTGAAATGCTTCTTCCAAATATTCAACTGTAAAATGGTTCATTATTGCTCCTTATGGGTTCAAAAACATCTGCGCAACATCAAAAATAAACTCACGCCGCAAAAATAGTTTCTCTTTTTCTATGCGAAAACCGGCGGCAATAGAAGCTAATGTTTGCCCGGTTTTGGGATGCCGGTACTCCGGTGAAATTTCCGCCAACGGGATGGCAACAAATGACCGTTCCAGTACTTCGGCATTGGGGATATGATGCCCGTCCAACTCAAAAATATCCCGGTTAAACAGCATCAAATCTATATCAATGGTGCGCGGTCCGTATCGATGCCCGCTGCGGTCACGGTGCAATCTACTTTCGATAGCGTCCAATACCGTTACCTTTAGCCGCTGCGCCGACAATTCGGTGGCAACCAGCGCCGCCATATTCAAAAAATTCGGCTGGTCGGCAATACCGATGGGCGCGGTTTCCCACACCGATGATACCGCCAGCAGTTTTGTTTGCCGCGCCAACAATCCCACTGCCACCCGCAGATTCGCTTCCGGTTCGATATTGCTGCCCAGCGAAAGATACACGCGGTTCATTCGCCGCGCCTCCGGTCAACAGTCACCCCCACCGAGCGGGCGAAGCGCAGCGCGCCGGGTTTTTCCACGGTTACAATCGCGCGTGATACCCGTTCATCCGCCAAACAGATGGCGGCAATCTCGCTCGCCATTTTTTCTACCAAATAGAACTGAGAATCTTCCACCATTTCGATAATCTGTTTGGCAATAGTTTTGTAATTTACCGAATCGTCAATATTATCGGATGCGGCTGCGGCGCGTAAATCGGCGGCCATAGTGACATTAATGAGCACATCCTGCCGCTTAACCCGCTCTTCGGGATTAATGCCGACGATGGTGCGAACGAGTAACTCTTTTATGTGAATTTTATCGGTTGCCATAAAACCTTTCTCCATACAATATACGGAAAGATTATACCAGATTTCCTCTCAAAATGGCGAAGAGCGGTCTCAATT
>CAYZQQ010000061.1:0-13130 GCA_964480075.1 uncultured Anaerolineaceae bacterium | reverse complement strand
AAAGACCTGCCCGTGCTGGCGCAAACCCTGCGAAACGCCGGCTTCAAAATCACCGGCGCGGACGGCTACCGGGGCGAATATCCATGGCATCCCACCGGCGACGCGCTGGACGGGCGGGTGGCACTGGTTTTGGGCAATGAAGCACGCGGGCTGAGCGATGACCTCCGCGCCGAATTGACGCATTGGGTGCGGCTGCCATTGTTGGGCAAAGCCGAAAGTCTGAATGTCGCCATTGCCGGGGGCGTATTGATGTATCAGTGGATACAAAAAAACTACCGGATTTAAATCTGTGGATGCTTGATTTTTGATTATCCAAAAAACCCATCCCGATGTATAATTTCTATACCGTGTATTTTCGAGAGAGGAAAAACTACCTGTGAGCGCCGCTGATGAAATCAAAAGCCGATTGGATATTGTCGATTTTATTTCCGGTTATGTGCCCTCTTTAAAACGCGCCGGCAAAACCTATAAAGGGTTGTGCCCCTTCCACAGTGAAAAAACGCCCTCATTTGTGGTATATCCCGACCAGCAAACGTGGCACTGTTATGGCGCGTGCAGCACTGGCGGCGATATTTTTAGCTTTGTGATGAAACGGGAAGGATACGATTTTGTTGAAGCGTTGAAAGTGTTAGCGGCAAAAGCAGGCGTGCCGCTGGAAGAACGGTCACCGGAGGCAACTGAAGCCGACCAGCGGCAGAAGAAACTATTGGAAATGGTAGCGGTGACGGCACAGTTTTTTCACCGGCAACTGCTGCAATCACCGCAGGCAGAATTTTGCCGCGAGTATGTGGCTCGACGCGGATTGAGCCAAAAAACCATTGTGGCATTTCAACTGGGCTATGCGCCCAATCAATGGGAAGCCTTAAAAACGTTTTTGTTGCAGCGGGGATATTCCGAGCAGGATATGATTGCCGGTGGGGTGCTGGTGACCAAAGAAGAAAATCGTCCGGGGTATGACCGCTTTCGAGACCGATTTGTGGTGCCCATCCGCGATGTGCGCGGGCGAGTGGTGGGCTTTGGCGCGCGGGCGCTGCGCGATGGTCAACAGCCGAAATACCTCAATTCACCGCAGAGCATTTTGTTCGATAAAAGCGCCATTCTCTTTGGGTTGGATGTGGCAAAAAGCGCCATTCGAGATTTGGAGCAGGCGGTTATTGTTGAAGGATACATGGACGCTTTGCAGGCGCATGAACACGGATTCGGCAATGTGGTGGCAGAAATGGGCACCGCGCTCACCGAGCGGCAGTTGAAACAGCTCAAACGGTTCACCCCCCGATTTGTGCTGGCGCTGGATAGCGACAATGCGGGCAGCACCGCCACCCTGCGCGGCATAAATTTAGCGCGCGAAGCGTTGTCGGAAACCGTAGTGCCGATTCCCACGCCACAGGGGTTGATTCGATATGAAGGCAGGCTTGATGCCGAGATTTACGTGGCAACCATGCCGGTTGGCAAAGACCCCGACGACGTTTTGCGGCAAGACCCGTCGCTGTGGAAAACTGCCATCACTCAGGCAATGCCGCTGGTAGATTATTACATTCAGTCTATCACGTCCGGCGTGGATTTGACCACTGCCAAAGGGAAATCCGGCGCGATTAAAGAAATTATGCCCCTGTTGCGAGAAATTTCCAGCCCTGTTGAGCAGGCTCATTACTTGCAACAATTGGCAAGACTTGTTACAATCGATGAACGCACATTACGCGCAGAATTGCAACGCGCTGCCGGGCCAACGCCATCACTGCCCCCGTCACCTGCAATACCGTTCGCTGAAAAAACAGGGTTATCTACCAACGGGAAATTCCCGCCGGTTACAAAAGCAACCGACATTGGCGCAGAAGAGCTATGTTTGGCGATGATTGTCGGCAAGCCGGAAATGCTATCACAAATGAACCGAAAACTGTTTGACAATGGTATTGATGTGCTCGCTGTGGCTGATTTTGTAAAAAGGGAAAACGGCGAACTGTTTTTGGGCTTGAAGCAATGGGCGGTCACGGAACACCCAACCACTGAGACACTGCTCGCCTCGGTTCCGACCGTGTTGCAGGGTCATCTGGCAGCTATTATGACGCTATGGCACGAGCAACCGCAAAAACTGCCGGATGAGTATGTGCAAAAAGAACTGCCAAAAATGGTGGTGCGGATGCGCCGGCGGCGATTGGAACGAGATGTCGCTGCTTTAAATATGTCACAGATTGATGCGCTGGAAGCCGGCGACCGGACGCAGGCATCTCACTTTCAGCAGTTGATTTCGGAAATAAAAACAACACTAAAACTGCTCGATAAAGCATACGACGCTCTATCAATTATGGGGCGTCGCAGGACGGAATAAACTTCTTGGGGTAACGATTTTATATATGGCAAAAAAATCTTCAAAGGCTGATAAAACTAAAAAGACAACCAAAGACTTGTTACCCGCCGACGAAATTACAGTTGCCAAATCGGTGAAAGATGCGTTGCTGGACGAGAGCCGGGATGCATTTGATAATGTATCTGATGCCGACTTTACCGATGAAGAGCCGGACGAGGAAGAACTGGCAAAAGTCGAAGTGGAACTGAAATCAGATGAAACGCTGGAGATAGATTTAAGCGCCCCACCGCTGGCAATCATCGATAGCTCTGAACTTTCGAACGACCCGGTTCGCATGTATCTGCGGGAAATCGGGCAAGTGCCGCTGCTCAATGGCGGGCAGGAAGTGACGCTGGCGAAACAGATTCAATTCAGCCTGCAAGCGAAAAAACGGCTGGCGAGCGGCGAGGTGGAGGACCCGGACGAAAAAATCCGCTTGCTGGAAACCATCTCCGACGGGTTGCGGGCGTGGCAATATCTGGCAGAAGCCAACCTGCGGTTGGTGGTGAGTGTTGCCAAACGATATATCGGACGCGGCATGAGTTTTCTTGATTTGGTGCAGGAAGGCAACGTGGGGTTATTGAAAGCCGTTGAAAAATTTGATTACAAACGCGGCTATAAATTTTCAACCTATGCCACATGGTGGATACGGCAGGCAATCAGCCGCGCCATCGCCGACCAAGCGCGCACCATTCGCATTCCGGTTCACATGGTCGAAACCATCAATCGGCTGATACGGGTGCAACGGCGATTGTTGCAGGAAAACGGACGCGAGCCGGATGCTCGTGATATGGCGCTGGAAATGGATTTGTTGTCGGAAGATGATATGGCGGCAATCCAAAAGCATATTTTACAGCAAGAGACCCTTGACCCGGTGGTGGATCGTCGCTGGCGGCGAGCTGCGCAGAAAGTGCGGCGCATCCAACGGCTTGCGGAAGAACCGATGTCGCTGGAAACGCCCATCGGGATGGAAGAAAATACCTTCCTCGGTGATTTTATTGAAGATGAAACAGAAATTGGTCCGGTGGATGCCGCCAACAAAGAATTGCTGAAAGAGCATATGCGGGAAATTTTGGCAGAGCTGACCGACCGTGAACGAAGAGTACTGGAAATGCGGTTTGGATTGATTGATGGACAGAGCCGCACTCTGGAAGAAGTGGGCAATGAATTTGGCGTTACCCGCGAGCGAATTCGTCAAATTGAAGCGAAAGCACTGCGGAAATTGCGGCATCCACTGCGCAGCCGAAAACTGAAAGATTATCTATAATCGGCAAACTAAAATTTGCGCAAAAAACTGAAAAAGCTATAATATGACCCATAAAATTTAATAATCCTCGGTAGCTCAATTGGCAGAGCGAGCGGCTGTTAACCGCTTGGTTGTAAGTTCGAGTCTTACCCGAGGAGCTAATTATTGCCCCAAAAAGTTGGGACAAAAGTACGAATGGGGTTGCTACTTTGGCAGCCCTTTTTGTCATCCGAGGGATGGTCAAGTTTGAATGGAATGAAATTATAGACGGAAACAGCACGCCGCCGATGAAATAATAAGTATCATCAAATTGATAATATTTTAATCTCCTCTTAAACATCATCATATACAGTATCTTATACAGCAACAGTAAAGTGAGGTACTGTATGAAAAAAATTCAACCATCCGAAATCACCCCGGAACATCTCTATCTGTCCCGCCGCCGATTTATGGTGGGGGTCGGCGCACTCGCCGCGAGTGCCGTCGTTGCCGGATGCGGTATTCAGCCCAAAGCGACTCCCGCCGCCGCAATTTCCACCGCGACATCACTGCCACCAGCACCCCCCACTGCTGCAGGGACATCCGCGGCGGGCGCATCAACCGCCGCGCCCACAGCTATCTCCCCCACGGCGACCCCGTCAGCCCCGTTTGCTTCTGCCGCCACCGATGAATTGGGCGCCAAACTCACCCCGTTCGATAGCGTCATCAACTATAATAACTTTTACGAATTTACCACCGATAAAGAAGATGTCGCGCGACTCGCCGCTAATTTTAAAACCGACCCGTGGAAAGTGGAAGTGGGCGGGTTGGTGCGCAACCCCAAAACGTATGACATTGACGACCTGCGCCAGAAATTCACCCGGCAAGAGCGAATTTATCGCTTGCGCTGTGTTGAAGCGTGGAGCATGGTTATCCCGTGGATGGGTTTTCCGCTGGCGGAACTGCTGAAAGATGTGGAACCCACCGCCGACGCGAAATTTGTTCGCTTTGAAGCCATTTACGACCCTGCCAACCTGCCGGGGCAGAGCAGTCCGTGGTATCAATGGCCCTACATCGAAGGGTTGCAGCTCGATGAAGCGATGAACGATTTGGCAATTTTGGCAACCGGGCTGTATGGCAAAAACCTGCTGCCGCAGAGCGGCGCGCCCGTGCGACTAGTTGTCCCGTGGAAATACGGCTTCAAAAGCATCAAATCTATTGTGAAAATTGACTTGGTGGATACTATGCCTGTATCATTATGGATGGCGGCTGCGTCGAATGAATATGGCTTTTACGCCAATGTTAACCCCGAAGTGGATCATCCCCGCTGGTCGCAAAAATCCGAGCGGCGCATCGGCGAACTGGGACGGCGCAAAACAATTAAATTTAACGGATATGGAGAACAAGTCGCCGCGTTGTACGACGGCATGAGTTTACAGGCGAATTTTTAATGCGAATGTCATCATTTCTCACCAAACCGAAAGTCCTCAAAGCCACTGCGCATTTCGGCGCATTGTTACCGCTGGCATGGATGGTGCAAAACTATTTTGCCAATAATTTAACCGTCAATCCCATTCAGGAACTCACGTTTCGCACCGGGCGATACGCACTGACGTTGCTCATCCTTTCGCTGGCGATTACCCCGCTGAACAGTTTGTTCGGCTGGCGAAAGCTCATCCCGTTGCGCCGTTTATTTGGGCTGTACGCCTTTTTTTACGCCGCGCTGCATTTTCTTATTTTCGTCGGGCTGGATTACGGCTTCGACTGGGAATTATTGCAGGATGCAATTTTTGAAAAACGATATGCGCTGGTCGGGTTTTCCGCCTTCCTCATTTTGCTGGCACTGACGCTCACCTCCAACAAAAGTGCCATGAAACGATTGGGAAAGCGCTGGAAAAAATTGCACCGGCTGGCATATCTGGCGGGCGGATTGGTGATTGTTCACTTTGTCTGGCTGGTTAAAGCCGATTTGACTCGTCCCCTGTTATACGGTGCGGTGATGGCATTCTTTTTGGCATTTCGATTGCGTCCGCTGCGCCACCGGGCAACTGCCATCCGCGAAAAACTTCGCCGCCGCCCGCGCGCGCTTCGACCCGGTGAATCTCAACCGTAAATATAGAACACGGATAGCGCGGATTGAGCGGATTGACACTGATAAAGGACTAAATGAAACTTTTGCAGAAAGCCTCAAAATTACTTTAATAATTTACAATTTCAACCCATGTCATTCCCGCGAAAGCGGGAATCCAGAAAATGGATTCCGGATAATTTCCTGCGGAAATTTCCGGAATGACATATCAAAAGTAATTTTTTTCGAGAAATACCAAAAGTTTCAATAGGTGCTTCCACTGAAAAAACTAAAATTCTCACGCGAAGGCGCTAAGACACCAAGAAAAACAAAGATTTTTATACTGGAGAATGCACATAAAGTACGGGAAAACCTCTTGAAAGCTTTGCGGCTTTGCGTGAGGTAAACACCTTTTTTCAGTGGACTCAATGAAATCAGCGAAAATCGGTGTAATCCGTACAATCTGTGTGCCATTGTTACCTGTGAACACAAAAATTTCTGCCAAAATAGAATGGCGCATCGCGCCGAATACCCCGCCACCGCTGACTGCGGCGGTGGTGCATGTGTGGCGTATGGGGCTTGCTCATCCCTCCGATGCGATTGACGCTCTGCGGCAAACGCTTTCGGCAGACGAGCGGGCGCGAATGGCACGGTTACGGGAGCCGGCGGCGCGCGAACGGTTTGCCATCACGCGCGGATTGCTGCGGGCGACGCTGGCATACCATCTGCAAATGTCACCCGCCGAAGTGCGGTTCGATTATCTGCCGCAGGGAAAACCGGTGCTGGCGCACCCAGACCCCGATGTGCAGTTCAATCTGTCGCACAGCCGCGAAATGATTTTGTGCGCGGTGACCCGGACGCGGCAGGTGGGGATTGACGGCGAATTTTTTCGCCAAATTCGGGAAATAGAAAAATTTGCGGGACGATTTTTTTCGGAAAATGAACAGGCGTGGCTGGCATCGGCACCGTCCGCCGAAAAATCGCGGGTGTTTTTTGAAATTTGGACACGGAAAGAAGCGTATCTTAAAGCGTGCGGCGATGGGGTGACTCGCCACCTGCGGGGAATTGACGTGCGTCCCGTAGCCGCCAACCCGTCTGCCATCGGGCAGATTGCCGACCGCCCCGGCGAATCCGCTCGCTGGCGGGTGGCGACGTTCATCCCCGCGCCGGAAGCCATCGGTGCGCTGGCGGTGGAAGGTGACGGCTGGCAGCCATCGTTTTGGCAGTGGGAGCCATCACGCCGCGATTAAAACCAGTGCCGCCAGCGCCAGCCCGACCCCCGCCCACTGCGATTTCCCCATTCGTTCCTTCAACAAAATCCACGCCAAAAAAACGGTTGATGCCGGATACAGTGATGACACCATCGCCGCAATATCGAGCCGCCCGGTCTGTGCCGCCAGCGCGAAAAACGCATTCCCCAGCGCGTCGAAAATACCCGCAACCGCCACCAGCGGCAGATGCGGCAGGGGAATGTGCGCCGATTCGCGGCGGGCAAGCAACGCAGCGCCCATCATGCTGAGCGATGCGGTGCGCGCCGCCACCAGCGGGAAGAATGCGGCTTCGGTGCTGGCGCGAGCAATGAAAATAAAAAACAACCCGAATCCGATTCCCGCGAGCACGGGCAATTTTAAATCGGACAATCGCAGTCGTTGATGACTGCTCAATCCACCTGCCAGTAGCCACACTGCCACCAGCGCCGCCGCAAAACCCATCTGCTGGAATCTGCCGGGAGTACCCTCTGTCACTGCGGCGACCCCCAACGGCAGCAAAGCGGTGGTCACGGCAGATACCGGCGCGACAACCCCCATCTTTCCATGCGCGAGCGCATAATAAAAAAGCGCCAACCCGATGACGCCCACTGCGCCCGCCAGCGCGCCCCAGCCCAAACTCTGCCACGATGGAAGTGTGCGGTCTAAAATCAATGCCAGCACGAGCATCAACAACCCGCCCACGCCCTGCGAGACCAGCATCACCGCCAGTAGTTTATTGCGTTTGGTTGCCAGTCCGCCGGTAAAATCGCCTGTGCCCCAGCTCAGCGCGGACAGCAAGCCAAAAAAAACGGTGAGGGTTTGTGTGTTCAATGGTCAATGTTCCGGGTTTCAAGGTAGCAAACAATGCAAAATTAGAAATGTAAAAGGCAAGATTAGTTTTCAGCAATCAGCGGTCAGTTTTCAGCCGTCAGCAGTATCACGTTTCACGAACCGCCAATCGCCAATAACCAACCAGCAGTATCAGCCCCAGCACGGTGAGCCCGCTCACTGCCAGCCCGATTTTCCATGATAGCGGCGAAAATTCTAGCTGCACGCGATGTTCGCCTGCGGGCACGGGCACGGCGCGGAAGGCGTAATTTGCCCGCAACACCGGTGCGGGGTCACCATCCACGGTGGCGCGCCAGCCGGGATACCACGCATCCGACAGCACCATATACCCCGCCGAATTGTTTTTCACGCCGATGTCCACCGTCTGCGCGCCATATTTCAGCACCGCCAATTGAGTTTCAGGCTTCAGATTTTGGGTTTCAAGTTTGGGGGTGATGGATATGTTTTCCAAAACCACCGTATCTTCGGGGTCGAAATCGAGCTGCTGAATCAGCTCCCACGCCTTTTCGTGCGAATCGGCAATTTGCGCTGATGAAACGAACAGCACGCGCGGCAGCGCGGCGCGATTCAGATAAATGTTGATGGCGGGGTCATCGGCAAAAATTGGTACAATGTCGCCATCGGCGGGCGCGCCCCCTTTGCCGGCGATAATGTATTTTACCCCCAGCAGCCGGTATGCCGCACTGTCTCGCCGACCGATACCCTGCCAAAAACGGGTGGTGTCCGCCAGCGTCAGCGGGTTGTACAGCCCCCACCCATCGTACAGCCCGTTCAGCAGGGCGGCATCGGGTTGCCACAAATGCCACACATCGGTGGTCACTTCAATGCGGTTGATGCCCGCATTTTTGCGCAGAAATTCAATCGCGGCGGGATGGTCAAATCCGGCGGTGGGGTCACTGTGCCCCACATCGACATTTGCCCCCAAACTGAACAAATCCAGCGCAATGAGCGCGGCAGCAACCACGCCGATGGCGGTTGAGCGCAATCGCCCGCGCCGAATAAATACCAGCAGCAGCCAGCTCGCTCCCGCCAGCAGCAGAAAAATCACCAGCCCGGTGACCGCGCCCTGCGCCCGCCGAAAAATATCGGGGTTGCGGTCTTGGGTTATCAGCAGTGAAAAATACGCCAGTGGCGCGCCGACCACCGTCAGCCCGCCGAGCATCCAGCCGAGCGGCATCAGCCAGCGGCGCAATCGGGCGCGGAGAACGGCGCGGTCATCGGTCATCAGCCGGTGAATGCCGACTGCCGCCAGCCCCGCCAGCGAAAAATCGAGCAGGAAAATATAGCGGGCGGGGGCGCGAAACTGCCCGTATCCCGGCGACAGCGAAAGCCAGCCGTGCAGAATGGCACTGTCACCCAGCGCCAGCAGAAAACTGATGCCCGCCAGCAGAATCAAAAAACGGGTGTGCCGGTCTTTTTGCCACCACGCGCCCATCGCCGCCGCCAGCAGGGTAAAAATGCCGATGTAACCCGTTTCCACCCGCTGCCACGGTCCCCAGTGCAGGGCGGGGTCGCGCCCGAAAAAATTGGGGATGAGCAGCCCAATCAACTGCGCGGGATGGAGGGAATACTGCGCGGCTTCGGCGTATGGCAGATGGGCGCGCGGGGTGAATCGGCTCATTTCCAGCGTGGGAATCAGCCACAGCGCTGCCAGTCCCGTCATCACCAGCACGGCGAGCGCGAGCAGTGAATAATGAAAAGTGACACGTGATTTGGGAGCTGAGACTTTGGATTTTGGACTTTGGACTTGAAATTTTGCACGTTGAATTTTGAATTTTGCATTTGTCGCTTCCCATACCGCCAGCAAGCCCATCGCCAGCAGAATGAAAAGCGTGATTTGCATATGTCCCGCCAGCGTGGCGATTGCCAGTATTGCGCCCGCCGTCACCGCGCACCGCGCCGAACATTCCACCAGCGATTTGTGGAAAAAGAGCATCACCAGCGGCAGCCATACCGCCACCGCAATCATATTCAAATTGCCAAAATGAACGATGAACAAATCGGAGAATTCAAATGCCAGCGCCCCGGCGAACGCTGCCAGCGGATGCAATCGCACGGTTTTTGCCAGCGGGCTGTGCTGCAGATACAGAAACATCCCGAACCCCGCCAGCCAAAAATGGAAAATCGCCAGATGTTCCAGCGTCTGCACGGTGATGTTCGGGTTCAGCAGAAAAACCAGTAGGTTGATGGGGTAAAACAATCCCGATTGTGGGTCGGCGGCAAAGGGCGCACCGCTGTACAGATGCGGATTCCACAGCGGAATGATGCCCTGCCGCAGGCTTTCGGCGGCAAAGCGATAATTTGGCAGCAGAAACGGCACCAAATCGCCGCCACCGGCGGGCATCCATGTGTTGGGGGTGAAAAGTACCTGCCAAAAAAAGCCAATCGTGGCAAGCACAAGTGCCGCGCCAGCCACGAGCGCAATTTTTATGGCGTTTTGGGTTTCAAGTTTCGGGTTCAATTTTTTTGCACCGTGAAGAATGAGCCGTCAGCCGCCGAAGGCGGTATCGGTGCGGATGCGTTCTGCCAGCAGCGATTCCAGTTCTGCCACCGTGCCGACCAGATGCTCCACCTGCGCACCGCTTTGCCGCACTGCGGCGAGTGTGTCGGTGGCAATGCTATCGCCGATGGCGGTGACTCGTTTAGCCAGTTTTGCGGTGTCGGGGTCAAATCCCAGCGCCAGCGAAAAATGCAGCACGAAATCCATCGCCGCGAAATAGACCAGTCGCCGAGCGCGGGTTTGCGGTGGCGGCAACAGCACAAAATGTGCAATCGATTTTTCGGCGGCGGGCGGTTCGGTGGGAATTTCCAGATTGACCGTGCGGGTATTGCGCCCATCCACTGCGATATTGGGCTGGCGGATGTCTGTTTCCCAAATTGAAACGGTGTACACCCCGGCGGGCAGGTCGGTAAAGGCGAATGTGCCATCGGGGGGCAGGGTTTGGCGGGTGATGACCACATCGCCTTTGCTCAAAATCACGGTTTCACCGTGCGAATTTTTTACTGTGCCGCGAATGATACTCGCTTCCGGTACGGGCATTGCCAAGTTTATCTCGATATGATTTTCACCGTCTACCGCCAAATTTGTGCGGCGAATGTTGGTGCCCTGCACGGCGACACTGTACACGCCCGCCGCCAGATTTTCAAAACTGAAGGTTTCATCGGCGCCGACGGTAGCTGCTGCGACGGGCGCATTGCCCTGTGTCAGCCGTACTTTTTCGCCTTCGCCGCCGATGAGCCGTCCGCTGATGGTGCTGTGTGCCGGATGTGGGGCGCTATCGGTTTTAACGGTTTCCTGAAATACCACATAAAACGAGTGGTGTCCCCACGTGTTGTGCAGGGTACCATCGGGCAGGGGTTCATCGGGATGGGCGGTGCGGATGCCGGTCACGCGGTCGCTTTTATCGGTGGCAGATTGTTTGCGCCCTTTAACCCACACCGTCAGCGACTGACTTTTGCCGATGGCGATATTGCTGCCCGGTTCGGCGTCAGGTTTGTCAACGGGCACGGGGGGAGCGGCTTCGTCGGGGTGACGACCTTCCCATGTAAAACCGACCCATGCAATGGGTTGGCGCATCCGATTGCCGTCGGCGTTGAGCACATCCAGATATACATGATGGTTGCCCCAATTTTCCATCGGTTTTAGATGATGCACGCCGATGACGCGCCAGTATTTTTCGCCGGGGGCAACGTCTGCCGGTTCAATGCGCACGCCATATTTTTTGGCGGCATCGTTAGTCGCCGCATCACCCTTCTGTGCATCTTCCAGATAAATTGCATTATATGCCTGATGGTTGAATGCCATTGCCGCCTGCCTTTTGCGTTATGCTTATTTTCCCGAAAAAATATTGATTAAGTTTTGGTTGATGGCTCTATCCATCGGGTGTCCTTTGCTGTTTTCGCGCAGATAGCTTTTTAATTTTGTGGCTTTTAGCACGGGGATGTCGGTGTTATGGATGGTCAATTTGACGTCGGGGTTGGTAAATACGATGAGCGGTTCCAACTCAACTTCGGCACCATCGGATAAAACACCTTCCAGTTGTTTGTACACGGCGGCGGCATTTTGCTGCGCTTCCAGTGTGGGATTGCCAAAAGTTTCTTCACCGAAAAAACGCAGCAATCGCCGCACAGAAAACGGGCGTTTCCACTTGGCGCCATCCACGTCAATGACATCATTCTGCCCTTTGGTAGTGATGGTATACACTCTTTGCGGTGTCATCAGAATGTGGGGGGCTTTATTGGTGTAATTGAATAGAAAATGTTTATTGTCGAACCCTTTGAGCGCTTTTGCCAGAATCTGGTCCGCGCGGGGTTCTTTTACCCAGTGGTTGACCAAATGCGAGCTAACATTGGAAAAAACAAATCCAGACACCAGCAACGCCAGCGTGCCGTAAAAATAGATTGGGTTCACCTGCCCGCCATTTGTCTGACGCAAACTGGCAATATTCAATCCCAACCCGCCTAACAGCAGCACCATCGCAACAGGAGCGAGAATCCCCGCCCATTTTTTTCGTTGTGCAATTTTTTTCTCATTGGTAATGATTTTCATAGAGTTCCTTTCAGGGGGGCAGTTAATTCAAAATTAAAAATGTAAAATGTAAAAACTCGCAAAAAGGTAAATCTCTAGCCCTTTTACGCATCACGAGTCGCCAATCCTGTTTTTATCGCGTCGAGAATGTTGTTTTCTACTGCGTTTTTCGCCGCACGAATGGCGTTACGGATGGTGAACGCATCGGAGCGCCCATGGGTGATGATGGTCACGCCATTTACCCCGAGCAACGCACCGCCGCCAAATTCGCGGTAATCAAGCTTCTCTTTTACGCCGCGAAACGCGCCTTTTGCCAGCAATCCGCCAGCCATCGCCAGCGGGCGGGCGCGAATTTCCGACTCAATCACGCTCATTAGCATTTTTGAAAGCCCTTCGGCAAATTTAATGATGACATTGCCGGTGAAACCGTCCGTGACCACCACATCCGCCAGTCCCGCTGTGATGTCCTTTCCTTCCACATTGCCGATGAAATTGTACGGCGCGGTTTTCATCATTTCTGCCGCTTCGATGACCAGGGTGCTTCCCTTGCCATCCTCTTCTCCGGTAGAGACGATACCCACACGCGGGGTGGGAATGCCCAGCACTTTTTCGGCATACAAACTACCCATCAGCCCAAATTGATTTAGATATTCCGGTTTTACGTCGGTGTTGGCGCCCACATCCAGCAGAAATGTGAATCCATATTCGGATTGGGTGGGGAAAATGGTACTCAGAGCAGGGCGTTTGATGCCGCGAATCCGTCCCAGTCCGAACAACGCCGCCGCCAGCGCGCCGCCGCTGTTTCCGGCGGTAACGAATGCCAGACTTTTACCCGTTTTTACCTGTTGCACCGCCACATTCATACT
>CAYZQQ010000060.1:0-13174 GCA_964480075.1 uncultured Anaerolineaceae bacterium | reverse complement strand
ATCGTTGGTAAAATGACGGTTTCGCGTTGGGTTTAACAAAAAAGCGGTCTGGCGTTGACGGACAACGATTGCGCCAGACCGCTTTTGTGGGCGACACCGGTTACACAAACGGCGCGTAAACCAACGCCACCACCAGCCCGAAAATGACGTGTCCAATTAACCCCCCCATAAACCCCATAATGCCGCCATTGTTGAACATCAGCACGCCCGGCGCTTCTACCGTACCGGCTTTAATGCCGGCGTGCATCACGCCCATCATACCCATCATTGTTCCGGCGATGAGCCAGTGTCCGATGCCGAATAACACGCCTGTGCCAATGCCAACCGAGCCAAACAGATTCCAGCCGATGGCATATATAATGGCAAACGCAATACCCATCATCATATGAATTGCCCATCCCAAACTTCTATTTCCCGCAGAATTGAACATAGACCCCAGCATACCCACAATGTCCATTTTAGGCATGCCCATTTTGGGAGCCATTGCCATCACCATACTGATGGCAATGGTCCCAACAATACCTGCTACAATTGCGCCAAAAATACTCATTTGTTTGCCTCCTTTAAAAGCAAGTTGTAATGTTTGTCGTTGCCCGTCTCTATTTGAGTGGCTCGTTTATGCATCCATCATACAACACTGCCGCTTTGGTTTCTGTAATGCGGATTACCGGATGACGAAACCGGTGGCGGAAGGTGATTTGTTGCCCATTCATGGCAGTAAAAATATTTGTCAATCCACCGAAAGACTGCTATAATCCGCAGTTGGTAGATTGGTAAACTCAGTAACAGGAGCTGTATTGTTTTGAATCAACGTCCCACTCAAACCGCCGCCTTTTGGCGAAATGATTTTCAAATTACAAACGATGCTGCTGATGCCTTATATAATTGTTTTGTAGAAACCGGTAAGCCGTGTTCCCTTAATGAACTTGGCTTATTTTTTGTGCAAAAGGCATTAGAAGACGAAGAGAAATCTTTGCGTACCGAACTGGCGCAGGGGAAAATATACCAGCCCAATGATAATTATGCTGTGGGCGACACCCTGATTTTTACCCAATTTAATTATGCGGTGGGAACGGTTACCGCTACCCGTGCCGGTTTTCATCCCACTCACGGCGATTTTACTGTGCTTGCGGTTGAATTTGCCGAGCACAATGGCGTTGCCACGTCATTTGCCGCAGATTTCTCCACGCCACATACCCTGACAGATGCCGGAAGTAAGATTGGGATAAACGAAGATGGTTCATCGCTGGCAGCGCAGCTTTTTGACCGGTATCGGGCAGTCATTATCCCAAAAATTAAAAAAACACTTGACGCCAATGACAATTTTATTCGCTTTAACCACGATTGGTTTTTAACCGATATGCTGGTCGATATTCAGGAAGGATTACTGAACATTGTTGACGCAGCTATTGACATTAACGCCGGACCATTGGATGTAACCGCACTCATCGAACAACTGGAATTGCACAACGATAATGCCACGCCCGCCGCCACCCAATTTTCGGTGAACGTTATGCTGGACAAAGACGAACGATTCTTGAACGTTGGACTGCCCGGTCAGCCAATGTGGTATCTGCACCGGCTAAAACCACCTGAGATTTCGCAACCACCGCACAACCTTATGGTTTCCGAAGAGTTGGTTTTTGACCCGGACACGCTGGCGCCGGATATGCGAGCACTGCTCAACCAGATTGACGATGAGGCAACCCCGGCGGAATTTGCCCGCCCGGTTGACCCCGATGCCGCCGAAGTGACGTTTGTCCTCAACTACCCCCATCGCCGGTCGGGAACATTGCCGGTAATTCCGGCTGTGGAAGCTTTGTTGCCAGATACATTCGATGACCGTGTGCTGGCGCTTCAATTTGTCGATGGGCAGACGGGAGTGGAAATGGTCGGCTGGTATGTGCGCCGGCACCGTTATATCTTCGGTTTTGGCGATTGGTTTGTGGAGCATCAACTGCCGGTGGGAGCGTTCATTGTTTTAAAGCGCACCGACAATCCATTGCGATTTATCATCGACTACATTCCACAGCGCACCATGCGTGAGTGGGTGCGGGTGGCGATGGTGAAAAATAACCAACTGGTGTTTGAAATGCGTAATCGGCAGCTTGCATGCCGGTATGACGAACTGATGGTTATTGGTGAAGAAGGGTCGGCGGCAATTGACACATTGTGGGAAAAAACCACTCAGAATAACACGCCTATTTCGGTGTTGGTTGACCGCATTGTCCCCGGATTATTGAAACTCACGTCGCAGGGAACGGTTCACACCAATACGTTGTACAGCGCCATCAACGTGGCTCGTCGCTGTCCGCCGGGTCCGCTGTTGCAGGAACTATCAAATCACCCCCGTTGTGAGTGGATGTGGCATGGCTATTGGACATTTAATATCTCCGCGGAGTAACCCAAGCGATTATGGCAAAATATATAAAACCAACGCTCAAGACAAAATTTCACATTGATTTTAACTGGTGGGCGCAGCCGAAAAAAAACCTGCGCCGTGTTCTGTTATCACACGGATGTGATGCAGTGCAACCATTGGCGGCGGAAAACGCCACTCCGCAAATGATGGACTGGGTTGACCCGGAAACCGGACAGGTGTTTGAAATCGATCAACTCTGGCAGGCGATTCGTCAGCATTGCGCGGATGACTCCGAATTTATCCCGGAATCACTGGCGTTAACCGCATCCATCTTCCGCTTATTTCTGGTCAACGATAATGCGCCTCTGACACCGGTAGAAATAGAACAGCAATTGGGCAAACGCGATGCCCGCACCATTTTGCGAACCATCGGTGGCAAGCGCGTCTATGATGGTATCCGCGCGGTATCGCCAATTGTTGTAAAGCGAGCTGTTCTACGTTAAACCTGCCGGTCTTCCAGCTTCAATAATTATACGCCACCGCATCACGCAATAACCAGAGCTTCAACAGAGAATT
Source organism: uncultured Anaerolineaceae bacterium (assembly GCA_964480075.1). GTDB lineage: Bacteria > Chloroflexota > Anaerolineae > 4572-78 > 4572-78 > JANTHQ01. The sequence goes on along the minus strand of CAYZQQ010000060.1, from coordinate 10,236 downwards.
AGTGATTTTCGTAGGCGTGACCCCGTGTGTTTGCTCTGCTTTTGGCAGACACGCAGATCTACCGCTATCATTCACATGGTACTTTATGATACCATGCCGTATATATCACCGATGCCATCCCACCGCTATCAACGGTACCCGCCGGCGTTTGTCGCCACTGTTTCGCCACGATACCTTCCTCAATAAATTAGGTGAATGCCTTTTTCACGGTGACATTTTCGCACAAAAATACCGACCGGCTATCTAAAAATAGAGGATTGGCAAAGTTGTAAAAATTGACGGGCGATGACACACACGATACAATCACATATATGGGGAAAATAAATTTACTTGAGTTGTCAAAACCTGAATTGATTGCGTTGCTGGCGGAACACGGACAGCAAAAATTCCGTGCCCAACAAATTTGGCACTGGCTCTATCAGCAATATGCCGTTGAATTTGATGAAATGACGAATTTGCCAAAATCGTTACGAGCATGGTTGGCAGATACGGCAATTATCCATAGCCCTGTTCCGGTGGCGGCACAAACATCAAGCGATGGCAACACCTTCAAGACATTGTTTCAGTTTGGCGATAATGAGGAAATTGAAGTGGTCTTGATGCGCTATAACAAACGTCGCACATTATGTATCAGCACGCAGGCGGGATGTGCGATGGGCTGTCCCTTTTGTGCCACCGGGCAAATGGGCTTTCGGCGCAATCTTTCTGCGGGCGAAATTATCTCGCAAATATTGTACTTTGCCCGTATTTTGCGTTCAACTGACGAAAAGGTAACCAATATTGTATTTATGGGGATGGGCGAACCGCTGGCAAACTATGCTGAAACTTGGAAAGCGGTGCGATTGCTGAATGATGCCGACGGATTTGGATTAGGCGCGCGGCATATAACGCTTTCAACAGTGGGGCTGGTCCCCGCTATTCGGCAAATGAGCCGCGAACCGGAGCAGGTGGGGCTGGCAGTCTCGTTGCATGCCCCGACCGATGCACTGCGTGATGAGCTGGTGCCTGTAAATCGGCGGTATCCGCTGGCAATGCTAATGCGCGCCGTGCGCGACTATATTGAAACCACCCATCGGCGGGTTACATTTGAGTATGCGCTAATGGACGGCATCAACGACCGCAATCGGCAGGCAGATGCGTTGGCAGAATTGTTAAAAGGATTGCTCTGTCATGTGAATTTAATCCCGCTGAACCCCACTCCCCATAGCCCGTATGGCGGCTCTCCCACCGAGCGGGTGTATGCCTTCCGCGACCGGCTGGAAGCGGCGGGCATTCCAACCACGGTGCGCATTCGACGGGGAATTGACATTCAAGCCGGATGCGGGCAATTGCGCGCAAAAGTTCGGTCGCACGTACAAGTGACACACCTGTCTGCGTAAAACCCCAATATTATCAAACCGGTTGCCGGGGCGCTAATAATTTTCGCTCCCGAATAAAACCAATGAAACACTCACTTGCAAGGGGGATATCCAATGGAGAAAACTGACTTTAGGGTCTATGGCTATCGGTGGGTTATATTGCTGGCGTTTATGTTTGTGGTTGCTATCAATCAGCTTTTATGGATAACGTTTGCCCCAATTACCGGCAGCGCCGCCACATATTACAAGGTTTCAGACCTTAGCATCGGTCTTTTATCGATGAGCTTTATGATAGTTTATATTGTCATCTCAATCCCTGCTTCATGGGTCATTGACACCTATGGTATCCGAGTTGCGGTGGGGATAGGCGCTGCAATGACGGGAATATTTGGCTTGTTGCGAGGGCTGGCGCCCGATTATACACTGGTGCTTGTTGCGCAAATAGGCATCGCTGTGGGGCAGCCATTCATTCTCAATGCGGTAACAACTGTGGCGGCGCGCTGGTTCCCCATTCAAGAGCGCGCCACCGCCGTGGGGCTTGGTTCGCTGGCAATGTATCTGGGCATCGTTATAGCATTGGCGCTGACACCTTATCTGGCAATCCAATATCAAATTAGCGGTATGCTGCTAACCTACGGCATCGTTTCTGTCATTGCTGCGATTGTCTTCTTTGTGTTGATTAAAGAACGTCCGCCGACGGCTCCCTGCCTCCCCGAACAGGAAGAGCGCTCCCTTGTGTTTGACGGTTTCAAAGAAGCGTTGCGAATGAAGAATTTTATACTCCTGATGGCTATTTTCTTTGTGGGGTTGGGTGTATTCAATGCCGTCACAACCTGGATAGAAGATATTGTCAGACCCAGAGGGTTCTCAATTACTCAAGCCGGAAACACAGGGGGGCTGATGATTGTGGGGGGAATCATCGGCGCGGTGGTCATCCCGTTGCTCTCTGACCGTTATCGCAAACGAACCCCGTTTTTGTTGCTGGCGGTGGTCGGTTCAACCTTGGGACTTATTGGCATCACTTTTACCACAAGCTACTGGTTTCTGCTTGTCTCGTCTTTTTTCTTTGGGTTTTTCTTGCTCAGCGCCGGTCCGGTCGGATTTCAATATGGCGCTGAAATCACTCATCCTGCGCCGGAAGGCACCTCAAACGGGTTGCTATTGTTGATGGGACAAATCTCCGGCATCATATTCATTTTTGGTATGGACAGTATCAAATCTCCGGTAACAGGGTCAATGACCGTGCCGTTAATGATCCTCATTATTCTCATGGTTCTCGCTCTGTTTTTCTGCACGAGGCTCAAAGAAGCGACAACATTGATGGCGGTGAATGAAACCCGCTAAAATGCCGAAATTACACATCCGTGTCACGGCGAAACCCGCAGAGCTGGTGCAAATCCCGTTATTATCAGCCGGAAAATATGGGGTATATTTGAATCAAACTTACTGTCTCACAAGTTGAAAGGATACAGAAAATGGCAACAAATTTATGGCACGATTTGGATGTTGGACCGGATACGCCGGAAATTATTTACGCTATCATCGAAATTCCCAAAGGTTCACGCAATAAATACGAATACGGGAAGAAACTGGGTGTTATCAAACTCGACCGAGTGCTGTTTTCCTCCCTCCACTACCCCGGCGATTACGGATTGATTCCACGAACACTTTATGACGACGGCGACCCGCTCGATGTGCTGGTGATGGTTAATGAAGCCACATTTTCTGGCTGCGTCATCGAAGCGCGTCCCATCGGACTGTTCAAAATGCTGGACAGAGACGAATCCGATGATAAAGTGCTGGCAGTTCCCGCCCGCGACCCGCTCTTTCAGGATTACAGTGATATTGATGATATTCCGAAACATTATTTGCGAGAAGTTTCCCACTTTTTTGAAGTCTATAAAGATTTAGAAGGGCATCGCACCAAGCCCATGGGTTGGGAAGGGGCGGCGGCGGCGAAAGAAGCTATTCTCCGTTCCAGAAAACTATATTACAAAAAATTCGGCGGCGGGGTGCAATTATAAACGATTGCCATCTTCCGGTGCAGACACAAAGGCGTGTTTGCACCGTTTTCTTGCCTGTGCTATATGACCGGTTTTTCTTTTTTCTCTAACATTCATTATAATTTTATCATTGTATTTCATTGAGGATGCTATGATTATTGCCAAAACCATCGAAATTGTTCGGCGTGACCGGTGGGCAGACCCTGCGGCGACATGGGGGCTGGTGCCCACGATGGGCGCGCTGCACGCAGGACATCTGTCGCTGGTACGGTATGCCCGCGCCGAAAACGACCGGGTGGCGGCGAGTATTTACGTCAATCCGACCCAATTTTCGCCCATCGAAGACCTTGACGCATATCCCCGTCAGCTTGAACGGGATGTGGAATTATTACAGCAGGCGGGGGTCGATTTGGTTTTCACCCCGTCAACCGCCGATATGTACCCCGACAGATTTCAGACGTATGTGGCGGTGGAATCGGTGACGCAGATGCTGGAAGGAGCCTCGCGCCCCACCCATTTTCGCGGGGTGACAACCATCGTGGCAAAATTATTCAACATTGTGCAGCCGACACGCGCCTATTTTGGACAGAAAGATGCGCAACAAACGGTTGTCATCCGCCAAATGGTGAATGACCTGAATTTTAATGTTGATGTGGTTATTTGCCCCATTGTGCGCGAATCGGATGGACTGGCAATGAGTTCGCGCAACCAATATTTGCACGGCGAAAAACGCGCCGCCGCGACCGTGCTTTTTCGGGCGTTGATGGCAGTGCAAGCCGCATTTTCTGCCGGGGAACGAAACGCCGATGCACTGCGGCGGCTCATTCGCAAAACCGTCGCCGCCGAACCACTGGCGCGGCTCGATTATGCCAGCGTCGCCGACCCGCAGACACTGACCGAACTGACCACCATTTCCGGTGGGGCGCTCTGCTCAATGGCAGTATTCATCGGTAAAACCCGTCTCATTGACAATTTACTTTTGGAGGAATCTAAATGACATATCAACTTTCACCCTGGGATTTGAGCGATTTACTCACGGCAACCGATAAAACAACCGTGACCACCGCGATGGAACGGCTGGAATCGGCAATACAAGCGGTTGAAGCAATGCGCGAAAACCTGTCACCCGATATGCTCGTCACCGATTTTAAGGTCACGTTGAGCGCACTGGAAACAGCTACCCGCGAGGCATATAAACTCGGCTCGTATGCCGATTTGTGGTTCACTGCCGATACACAGTCGCAGGCGGCATTGAGTTTTAAGGGGCGGATGGACCAATTGATGCTCGAGGCGCAAAATCGCACGCTGTTTTTTGAGCTGTGGTGGAAAGAGCTGGATGACGCTGCCGCCGACCGGCTCATCGCCGAAGCGGGAGATTTGGTGTATTTTCTGCAAAAACTGCGCAACTTTAAACCGTTCACGCTTTCTGAACCCGAAGAGAAGCTCATCAATTTAAAAGATGTGAATGGTATCAGTGCGGTGATAACGCTGTACGATATGATTACCAATAAATTTGAGTATTCGCTGACGGTGGACGGCGAAACCAAAACGATGACCCGCGAAGAGTTGTCGATTTATGTTCGCAGCGCCGATCCGGATGTGCGAAAAGCGGCATACGATGAATTGTATCGCGTGTATGGGGATGAAGGGACATTGCTGGCGCAAATTTACAACTATCGCGTGCGCGATTGGGCAAACGAACAATTGCGGCTGCGCCAATTTTCATCGCCCATTGCCGTGCGAAACCTGATAAACGATTTGCCGGACGCGGTGGTGAATACCCTGCTTGATGTGGTGGCAGAGGAAGCGCACGTTTTCCACCGCTATTTTAAACTGAAGGCGAAATGGCTGGAAATGGAAAAATTGCGGCGGTATGATATTTATGCCCCGCTCAACAAATCTTCCAAAAAAATTGATTTCGATACCGCTGTGCATATGGTACTCGACACGTTTGACGGGTTTTCAGCGAAAGTGGGGGAACATGCGCGGCGGGTGTTCGCCGACCGGCACATCGATTCGGAAGTGCGCCCCGGCAAACGTGGCGGCGCGTTTTGCGCCAGCGTGCTACCGGAACAATCGCCATTTGTGCTGATAAATTATACCGGCGAAGTGCGCGATGTGGCGACACTGGCGCACGAAATGGGGCATGCCATCCATTCGATGATGGCACAAGAGCATTCGGTGCTTACCTTTCATTCTGCCCTGCCGATGGCGGAGACGGCATCGGTATTTTCGGAAATGTTACTCACTGACCGATTGCTTTCGGAAGAAAGAGACCCGGCGGTTCGCCGTGATTTGCTGGCAACGGCGCTGGATGATGCGTATGCCACCGTTTTGCGTCAGGCATATTTTGTCCTGTTTGAACGTGAAGCGCACAAATTATTGGCAGAGGGCAAAACTGTTGCCGATTTGAATACGGCATATTTGGCGAATTTACAGCAGCAATTCGGGGATGTGCTCGATGTTGACGAGATTTTTAAATGGGAATGGATTTCCATTCCGCACATTTATCACGTGCCGTTTTACTGTTACGCATACAGTTTTGGACAGTTGATGGTGCTGGCATTGTATCAGCGATTCAAGGAGCAGGGCGCGTCGTTTGTGCCGCAGTATCTCAAAATTCTATCGTATGGCGGTTCTGCCAGCCCCACTCACATTCTCACCGAAGCGGGTATTGATGTGAGCGACCCGGAATTTTGGCGCGGCGGTTTCCGCGTGTTGGAAGGAATGATTGACGAACTGGAATCGTTGGAAGGGGAGTAACTTCTCTGTAAAATCGTGTAGGGGCGGCTCGCGAGCCGCCCCTACTTTTTTTGTCTCCATACGGCGAAAATACTACCCCATCGTCACCTCTCGCAGTGCTGCCAGATGGTCTTCCAACCGTAACACTTCTTCATCAACCTCCTCTGTCAAGCGACCATAATTTGCCACTTGCGCGCTCGATTGGCTGGTGAGCAATTGCGAATAAATAGTTCCCAACAGCGACAGCGTGCTTTCCACCTGCAATTCTGCGCGCCGCACACTTTGTTGCAGCGTTTGTAACGCCTGCCATTGTTTGTGGTATGTTTCCAACGAATGTTCCAACTGTTCGCGGGTGGCAGAATTGGTTTCTGTGGCAAGCTCTTTTTCAATTTTTTTGATGGCGGTGGGTACAGTTTTCAAATCTTTTTTGATGATGGCATCCTGCTGATAACTATCCACCCGTGCGATTAACGCCTCGATGGCGGTTGTCCACTGCTCCACCCGGGTGCGCAATGTCTCTCGATGGACGGTTTGCGTGCCGGTGCGACTGGCTTTTTCCAGCGCCGCATCAATTTTGGTGCGGTAAGCGCGCGCCTGCTGCATTTGTCCTTTCATCCGCCCAACAACCCCGGCGGGTGTGCCTGTTGCCAATCGGTTCGCCTGAAATGCCAGCACGCCGATACCCAGCAGCGCCACCAGCCACATTGGAATGAGCATATCCGGCACACGGCGCACCGCGACCATCAATATCACCAATGTTATCACATAGATAATAACATTCTGCCCAAAAACCTGCCACGTCAGTTTTGATTTTTTCATTGATGCTCCATTTTTGGAGATAATCGAGCTAATATTTATAATCTTCGCGCACCGGGCTAAAAATGTCAATGACCCGCGCGGGCAATGCGCCGGTATATGCGCTGTGTTCCACGCCGCCGGGGATGAGATAGGTGTCGCCCGGACCCAAATGGCGCGTTTCTCCGGCGATGGTCAGCGCCATACTGCCGGAAATCATCGTGCCTGCCTGCTCGTGGGGATGGCTGTGGTGCGGCAGGTGGGTGTTCGCCGCCAAATCTACCACCGATACGAGCATTTTATCGCCCCAAAAGGTGCGGATGGTAATGCCCGGCACAACTTCTTTTCTCTCGCGGTTTTCAATATCGCAAAAATAGCTCATCGTTTCCTCCGGTGATAATGGGATTAGATGTTATATTCACCATTATACCAGAATTATGGATTGCTTCAACTGACATTTTTCGCCCACCATGCCGACACCTTTTGTGCAATCCACCCAAACTATTCCCCGTAGATTTGTGCGCCTGAATATCGCCCCGCTCTATTTTCCAGTTTTACGCAAAATTCTCTTGACAGTTATTCTTCATCGTGTTATTATCCCCGCAAGATTAAGTGAGAAAGTTCTGGAACTTACATGGCAACTATTTTTGATTTGGTATTGGTACTTATTATTAGCAGCGTCCTCCTTATTAGCCACAAGGAGGCGTTTGCGCTTGTCAGAATAAAGACAAAGCACCGAAAGTAAGATTGGTTTGCAAACGCCTCCCAAACATGGGGGGCGTTTTTTTTGAATATCACCGGCAATGATGCCCAACTTACAAAAAATAAGTTGGGCAAATCTATTGGAGGCTCAAATGGCAAAAATTAAAACCGGCGCAGAAATTGTAATGGAATGTCTCATTCGCGAAGAGGTGGATGTGGTTTTTGGCTATCCCGGCGGGGCGAACCTGCCCATTTACGATGCGTTTAACTTTTACCCGCAATTGCATCATGTGCTGACGCGGCATGAGCAGGGGGCAACCCACGCCGCCGACGGGTATGCGCGTGTCACGGGAAAGGTGGGGGTAGCCATGGCAACCTCCGGACCCGGCGCCACTAATATGGTCACCGGTATTGCCACTGCCAAAATGGATTCATCGCCGATTGTGTGCATCTCCGGGCAAGTGGCAACCACGGCAATCGGCGGCGATGCCTTTCAAGAAACGGACGTAACCGGGGTGACTCTGCCCGTCACCAAACACAATTATCTGGTTACAGATGTAAAAGATTTGGCATACACCCTCAAAGAAGCATTTTACATCGCCCGCACCGGACGCCCCGGTCCCGTATTGATTGACATTCCCAAAGATGTGCAAAACGCGCGCTGCGAGTTTATTTACCCCGAAGCCCCCATTGACCTGCCGGGCTATCATCCCGCTGAACGCGCCACCGCTGAACAGGTCGCTCGCGCGCTGGAACTCATCAACAGCGCCCAAAAACCGGTTATTTTGGCGGGACATGGTATTTTGCAGTCCGGCGCGTCCAAAGAAGTGTTGCAAATGGCAGAAAAGGGCGGCATTCCCATAACATGCACCCTATTGGGCATTGGCGGCATTCCCGCCAGCCACCCGCTGAATATGGGGATGATGGGGATGCACGGCGAAGCCGCCGCTAATCAAGCTATTCAAGAAGCTGACCTGCTTCTGGCATTCGGGATGCGCTTTGATGACCGGGTAACGGGCAAACTGGCAACCTATTCCCCCCACTCGAAGAAAATTCACATTGACATTGACGCATCGGAATTGAACAAAAATGTGCGGGTGGATGTTGCCATCAATGCCGATTTGAAAGTGGTGCTGGAGCAATTTAACGGCGATATGGAAGCGGTTGACCGCGGCGAATGGCTGGGTGCCATTCGCGATTGGCAGGAAGACAGCAACCAACGTGACATTATCAATACCGATGATGGTATATTCCGAGCGGCACAAGCCATTTATGACGTGTGGCGTTTTTCAAAAGACAACAATCCGGTGGTGGTCAGTGATGTGGGGCAGCACCAAATGCTGGAAGCGCAATATTTTAAGCATGAAAAACCATATACGCTCATCACCTCCGGCGGATTGGGGACAATGGGCTTTAGCTTGCCCGCTGCCATCGGCGCCCGTTTTGGCACGCCCGACACACAGGATGTATGGGTTATTGTGGGCGACGGCTCCATCCAAATGACCATCACCGAGTTGATGACGGCTGTGCAAGAAAAAAGCAACATCAATATTTGTATTATTAACAATGGCTATTTGGGAATGGTACGGCAGTGGCAGCAACTTTTTTACGATGAACGATATGCTGAAACGCCCATCATCAGCCCGGATTATGTGAAACTTGCGGAAGCTTATGGCGCCCACGGGTTGCGTGTAACCCGCCGAGATGAAACAATGGCAGCGCTTGCAAAAGCGCAGGCTCACCATGGTCCCAGCATAATTGAATTTGTGGTGGAGCAGCATGATATGGTCTACCCGATGGTTCCAGCCGGTGCAGACCTGCATCAAATGATTCGCCGCCCGATGGCATAATCCGACAAAGGAGAGAACCCGATGAAACAAACACTGATTGCTTTGGTAGAAGATAAACCCGGGGTATTAAACCGTGTTTCCAGCTTATTTCGCCGCCGAAATTTTAATATCGAGAGTCTGGCGGTGGGGCACAGCGAAACGCCCGGCATTTCGCGGATGACTATCGTCACGGATGAAGAAGAATCGCTGCGCCGCAATGTGGTGCGCCAAAATCTGCTCAATCTCATCAACGTGATCCATGTGGATGATGTGACCGACCAACCCACTGTTATTCGTGAAACAGCGCTCATTAAGGTGAACGCAGCGGCAATCCGGCGCGCCGAAATTATGAATATCGCCGACATTTACCGAGCCCGCATTGTGGATGTCGCCACAGAATCGCTCATTGTGGAAATTACCGGCGACACCGACAAAATCAACTCGATGGCAGATTTACTGCGCCCCTTCGGTATTATCGAAATTGCGCGAACCGGTGCTTTGGCGATGACTCGCGGGGTGGTAACCCCGCATGACCCTGCCAGTTATGCCAAATATGCTGCCAATGGTCGGGGGAGTATTTAGTCGCAGTCTCTCGTAGGGGCGGCTCGCGCGCCGCTCCTACTGAAAACTGACAACCCAAAGTAAAAAGCATATAATGCGGACATTCAAAAATCAATTCAACAACCGCCAAAAAGGAGAAAACCAATGGCAAAAATTTATTACGACAAAGATGCAGATATGTCACTGTTGGCAGGCAAAAAAATCGCTGTGATTGGGTACGGCAGTCAGGGGCACGCGCATGCTCAA
>CAYZQQ010000059.1:0-13247 GCA_964480075.1 uncultured Anaerolineaceae bacterium | reverse complement strand
AAGTTTATTTACACGAGTACGAGACCGGTTTCGAATTGATGGCAGACTTGGCGAGCTATTTTGATTTCTACAATCACGAGCGTCTTCACCAGAGCCTGGATTATCAAACGCCCACCATTAACCAGCGGTTGGCAGGGGTGTCGCGGTTTTTCAAATGGGTGCAGGCGCACGGACACATCCCCACCGCCCGCACCGCCGGTGAGCGAACGCGAAGCGCAAGACCGGGAATTTGTGCGGCTGGTCAAAAAAGAGGGTGTCAGCCGCCGAAACGCGGCGCTGAAGGCTTATGGTCAGCCAATTCTTGCCGGCTGGAAACATGCGCAAAAATTTTGTATAATAATTCCAGCATTTCCCAACCCACAAACGGAGGCAACCTGATGAACCCTGATGAACAACAACACCTTGAACGGCTTAAGAAAACGTATGCCCGCAATTTGGAAATTTATGAACAGCAAGCCGCGACGCTTGGTATTTCTGCACCGCCCTATGTTTTGATCCAAATTGACGATTTGAAAGAGAAAATCGCCGACATTGACCGCAAATTAGCCGCCGACGCCCCTGCGAAAGCATCTTCCGCCCCCGCAAAAAACAATGTCACCAAAATTTTATTTTTGGCTGCTGACCCGACCGACGCGGCGCGATTGCGGCTAGGAGAAGAAGTGCGTTCCATTCAGGAACGGTTGCAAATGGCGCAATTCCGCGACCGATTTTCGCTCGAACAGCGAATGTCTGTGCGACCGGCGGACATTAGCCAAGCGCTGCTGGATGTGCAACCGCAGATTGTCCACTTTTCCGGGCACGGTACGGACAACGGTGCACTCTGCTTTGAAACGCCAACCGGTCACGCTCAGCCCGTCGAACCCGCAGCGCTGGCTGCATTATTCGAACAATTTGCCGGACAAGTGCAGTGTGTGGTGCTTAATGCCTGTTTTTCACGCAAGCAAGCAAACGGCATCGCCAAACACATTCCGTATGTTGTGGGGATGAAACGCGCCATCGGCGACAAAGCAGCCATTGCGTTCAGCATCGGATTTTATCAAGCCATCGGCGCAGGGCGCAGTGTACCGCAAGCATACAAACTCGGCTGCGCGCAAATCCAATTGCAGGGTATTGCCGAACATTTGACACCGACGCTGGTGAGCAAAAAAGCTGCATAATCCGTTGAATTGAACCGCGAAGTATGTTATACTGAACGTGTCCCCACAAAGGCATCATCATCGCGTAACCGGTATTGATTGAAAAGGTATGCTATGTCGGCAATAAAAAATATTGAGCGACAGTTATCCATTCAAAAAAAGACATTGGCACAACTGGAAGAACAAAAAGCCGGACTGGGTTTGTATGCGCCCCCGTTCATCATCACAGGTATTGAAAACACCAAAGCTGCCATTGCTGAACAGGAAAACACACTGGCAGACCTGCGCCAAAACGGCGAACCGACACTCACTTCCGCCGGGCGGGTTGGGAAAAAACACCACGCAGAAATACGGTTGCAGGGCAATTTTTCGTCGGTCAGTGCAGACACAACGCAAGCGGCAATCAATGCCTTTGCCGCCATTATGGGGATTTCTCCCAACGACATCGAGCTAAAAAGCATTGCTCCGGGCAGTGTCATTCTCAATCTGGAAATTCCGGCTGATGGAATGGAAACATTGCGGATGCGGCTGCGCGCCAACAGCGCCCAATTGCGGTTGCTGGGTATCGAACGATTGACACTGGCACTACCATCGGGTGCAATAGAATCGTGGATATTCCTCGACGGTAAATTTCAGGTAACAGCGCCCTCTGCCGTGCCCCCTCCCCCACCCAAATCACCATCATTTTTGCGCAAATTGTGGCGCTTTGTGAAAACCATCATCGGGATTGCCGTCATCGGCGGTATCGGTATCTGGTTCGGGGTAAATATTTTCGCGCCAAAAGCGCCACCGCCGAAAATCATTACCGCTACACCGTCACGCATTCAAATGCCGCCAACAGAGCAACCGACGCAACCGAACCGGTCGCAGGGAACCATTGAAATTTGGCTAACGAACGGCTGTGGCACGCGCTATGGAGCCGGAGCGGATACCGGCATTTTTTTGCGCGCCGACACTGCAGGCGCGGTTGATATTCAATTGGACGGGGAGCAGATTGACGTCGCCAACGTTGCCGCCGAACAAGAATCTTCATTGAGCTGGCAATTGCCTCAAGATGCCGGTGAGCATTTGCTCACCGCGGTGATGGAAAACGGGGTGGCGGCTGAATGTCCGTTTTTCACGGTTGCGGCGGCAGCGCCCGCCACGTCCATCAGCCTTGAACCGGACACGGACCGCCCCGGCGGAGATTATAATGCCATCACCCTGACAAATAATCCCAACCCAAGCCGATGTCAGGAACTCTGCACCAGAGATTCGGAATGTCTGGCATTTACCTTTATAAAAGTCGGGTATCGAAGCGAAATTGCGGCATTCTGCTATCTAAAATCATACGCCCCTCCGGCTATTGGCGATGATTGCTGCGTTTCCGGTGTAAAAACAACACAATAATGCCGTCAAACCGCCGATACCTTGCTTTGCGCAAAGTTCATCACGATTTGACGCCACTATTTTCGCCCGATTATGCCCGGTTATGCTATAATATAAAAAATTATTCAGGTTGGAGACCGTATCAATGATTGAAGCAAACAAACTACGCAAAGGCACCACATTTGAAGACAACGGGGAACTTTTTAAAGTCCTGGATTACACTCACATTAAAATGGCACGCGGCGGCGCGACCGTACGCACCAAAGTTATCAACTTGCGTTCCGGTAGCATCACCGAAAAAACATTTAATACCGGTGAAAAGGTGCAGGATGTCCGTCTCGACCATCAGGAAGTACAATTCTTATACAGTGATGGCGATTTGTACTATTTTATGAATACTGAAACTTATGAACAACCGGCATTGGGAAAAGACGTGCTCGCCGATGTGATTCCGTATCTGATAGATGGATTACAGGTAAAATTATCCACTTATGAAGGCGAACCCATCGATTTGGAACTGCCCACCACCATCGAACTTGAAGTGGTTGAAACGGAACCCGGATTTGCCGGCGATACCGCCACCGGTGCTACCAAACTCGCCAAATTATCCACCGGGCTGGACGTGCAGGTTCCGTTATTCATCAACGAAGGCGATACCATCCGCGTAGATACCCGCTCCAGCGAGTACCTCACCCGCGTGTAACATTCAATGAAAACACCTGCCGGTAAAGAATGCAAATACTTCTTCGGCGATTACCACCGGGGCAGAGACACTGAGGAATGTCGACTCATTCAGGCGAATGCTGACTCTGTCTCGTGGGAATCGGCACTGTGCCACACCTGCCCCGTCCCCGATATTTTGCGGCAAAATGCCTGCCCCAATTTAGTGCTTGATGCTGCCGCCCAAAAAGGTTTTTTGGGATTGGGACATAAAGTGAAGGTCAGTGGGTGGTGCAGCGAGTATTTCCTTGACGTGAAAAATCCTGCTATTGGCTGCGGGCACTGCCACGAGTTCCGCGGTCCATCTATCCTCGATTTGGATGAACCGGATGCATAATGCTTCAATTTATCCCGCTTAATTGACAACCCATCCTTTCGTGCCGATAATTAATAGCAGGAAGGCAACCCTATGAAACGATTTCTCGCAATTGCAACACTTTTTGTAGCGCTGATACTCGCTTTTGCCACACCGACAACCCACGCTCAAACCGACGGGGGGGTGCTGGTGCTATCCGTAAAAGGTCCCGTTACCCCGGTGATGGTCAGTTACATCCAGCGAGGCGTCGCTCGCGCCGAATCGCAAAACGCCAACGCATTGGTGATTGAATTAGATACTCCCGGCGGGCAAGTTGACCTGACCCGCACCATCATTCAATCTATCATCAATGCCGATGTGCCGGTGGTCGTGTATGTGTATCCGCCGGGCGGATTTGCCGCTTCTGCCGGAACGTTCATCACGCTGGCGGCACACATTGCCGCAATGGCGCCACAAACCAGTATTGGGGCAGCCAGCCCCGTGGACGGACAGGGGGGTGACATTAGTGACACGTTGCGCGCCAAACTGGAAAATATTCTGGTAGCGGATATGGAAAATTTGGCAGAGCGGCGGGGCGAAAAAGCCGTACAATTTGCCACCGATGCCATCCGTCAAGCACGTGCCGCCAACGCCAAAACCGCGCTCGAATTGGGCGTAATTGACATTATTGCCCCTAATTTACACGACCTGCTGGTGCAACTGGATGGACGAACGGTGGAAGTTCGCGGCGAAATGCGCACGTTGCATACCACCGGCGTGCCGGTTTCTAATATGCCAATGACGCTGGCTGAAGAAATACTGGCTGTCATTCTGCGCCCCGAAATTGCGTTCATTCTGCTGGCAATTGGACCGCTGGCAATTATTTATGAGCTTGCCAGCCCCGGCGGCTATATCGGCGGCGTAATTGGCGTGATTAGTTTGGTTTTGGGACTGTACGCGGTGGGGCAACTGCCCGTCAACTATGCCGGCGTTGCGCTGTTGGCACTGGCAATCATTCTGCTCACGGTAGATGTATTCGCCCCGACTCACGGGGCGCTAACGATAGCAGGGGTCATTTCGCTGACGATGGGGGGATTGTTGATGTTCAATCAAAGCGAACTGGGATATCAGGTTTCCATCGGTCCGATTATTGCAACATCCGTTACGCTGGGGCTGATATTTTTCTTTATTGTGGGAAAAGCCGTATCGACGTTTAAAATGAAGCCGGCTTCCGGCGCGAACCGTCTCATCGGGTTAACCGGCGTGGCTAAAACAGCGCTCGCCCCGAAAGGTATTGTGCTGGCAGACGGTACGCGCTGGCGCGCCAGTGCCCTTGGCGACACGTCTATCGCCAAGGGCACTTTGGTAAAAATTGTTGCGGTTGATGGGCTGACCGTTACAGTTGCCCCCACCGACACCTGATAGCGTCATAACCCGGAATCTATCGCACCAAAAATGAAAGGGATAGAATGCAGATGATGCAAAACAATCTGCGTTCTATTTTTTACGTCCGTCAGGCAAGAAAATATCAGTTCGTATAAAAAGGTTTTCGTCTGTGGAAGAAACATACACAGCCTTATAGTTGGCATCCAGATACGATTGAACATCCGCGCCATAGTCAAATCTCGATAAATATACCTGTTCCGGGTTGAATGACCGGAGCGCATCCAGTACTTCTTGTTGCAACAGCGGGTCGCTCATTTCTCGTTTTTGAGAAATGACAGCAAGATTGGGGGGCACCGGCACTCCCATCCGAAAAGCATACATCGGTCTGTCGGTAGCAACCCATTGTGTATCCGCTGCGTACCGTTCCATCTGTGATAACAACTCATTTGCCGCCGTTGATTGGTGATTCGGTAACAATATTTTTAGGGTTTTGGGCATCTGAACTGAAGCTACCCAAACCATTCCGACCAAAATTAGCGGCAATAATACAGCATGCCACCCCTCACGGAATTGCTGTGCGTATCTTAAAACTTGAGTCACAAATCTGCCTAAAAAATTCGCCGATTGCATAACTTGCCAATACGGCGGCAGGGATCGTTACCAGTAATTGATGATGATACCAAACGGGGGCATTGCTGGGCAACCACTATGCTTCCCGCCACCAACCATGCCGCCGCATACAATACAATATACTGTCGATTTATACCCGCGAACATTACTCCAAGAATTGCCAAAAACAGCATACCTTCTGCGCCAAAGAATAAAGCTTGCCACGGAAGTGCTGTCGTAAATGCCATTTCTCGCACAACGATATGAGTTTCCAAAAGTTTGTCGAAATAATTAAACCCGTTGGCCCACCATAAACCGCCTCCAAAAACAACAACCAGTACCGTAATTTGTATCAAAAGGGAACGAAAGGGCGGAAATCGTTGTTGCCGTACCTTACCAACAATAATTGATAGAGCAACCCCGCCCACAAAAATAATAAATAAGAACCCGGTAAAAAGTTTGGTTAACGCAGATAAACTTATGGCAATCGATGAAATAATCAGCCATCGCTGCCGGTGGGTTTTATGCCAATTCACCAATGCCGACATGGCAACCATCGCCAATGCGATGGCAGGTAATCCAATCATCACGGAAATGCTCAGTTGCAAAAAAAATGGCGTAATGAGCATCATAAAAATCCCGGCAGCAGCATGAAAATAACCACCGGTACTCTTTAAAAACTGCCACGTTGACCATAAAAGCATCCCCGAAAACGCGAGCACGCTCAACCGAGCATTAACCACTGTTGCCCCAAAGATATTAAATATAGCTGCCAGAAGTACCGTAAATAACGGGGGTTGGTCGCTCCAAATGTCTGAATACAACGCGTACCCTTTTGTCATCAGCAGCGACTTCATCACATTGATGCCTTCATCAGGATCAATCTGGAATTGATGAAGGTATGGGAATAACCGCCATAGTGTTATTGAAAGAGCCAGCACTATCGTTACGTTCCCCACAATGAGTGGCGTTTTGTGGGCAGAAGTATGTCCCAATATATGTCCTCCATTCTGCATTCTAACGTTTTTGAACCAAAATTATACTCATCTGCGCTATAAAGTATCAATTGAGGCATAGAACCAGATCTATGGAAGGGCGAACACACTGGTTCTCCCCTACCAAAACTGTCGAAAATTTAACGTCATCACGCACAGAAACCGGTGCTACATTCAATCTTTCACTGCTTTTGCCTGCCGCACCACATTCTCCACCGTAAAGCCAAATTGCTCAAATAATATGTTTGCCGGAGCCGATGCACCGAAATGATCCAGCCCGATGATGCGCCCGCGCTCGCCGACCCATCGTTTCCAGCCCAGTGTCACCCCCGCTTCGATGGCAACCCGCGCGGTGATGTTCGGTGGCAGAACCGCATCCCGATACGATTGCGGTTGCGCGGCGAATAATTCCCAACTGGGCATACTGACCACCCGCGCGCCGATACTGTCTTTCGCCAGCGCATCCGCCGCATCCATCGCCAGCGCCACTTCCGAGCCGGTGGCAATCAGTATAACTTCCGGTGCGCCGGCGGGTGCATCGCGCAGAATGTACGCCCCTTTTTCCACCGCCATCGGTGCGGGGTCGAACACAGGCAATTTTTGGCGAGTGAGCGCCAGCGCCACCGGACCCGATTTGTGTGCCAGCGCCACTTGCCACGCTCGCACGGTTTCGTTGGCATCGGCGGGACGGATGACTGTGAAATGGGGCATAGCACGCAGCGCCATCAAATGTTCCACCGGTTGATGGGTGGGACCATCTTCGCCCAACCCAATGCTGTCGTGGGTGAAAACGAAAATGGCGGGAATGTGCGACAGCGCGGCGATGCGCAGCGCGGGGCGGCTGTAATCGCTGAAAACGAGGAATGTGCCGCCGTATGAAATCACGCCGCCATGCAGCGTCATGCCATTCAAAATGGAACTCATCCCGTGTTCGCGCACACCAAAGTGGAAATTGCGTCCGGCAAAATTTTCGGGGCTAAAATCGGGATAGTCGTTCAGATAGGTGTTGTTGCTGGGCGCCAAATCCGCCGAGCCGCCGATGAGATTCGGAATTTTCGGCGCGATGGCGTTGAGTGTTTTGCCCGACGCGCTGCGAGTCGCCAGCGGTGCATCGGTGGGGGCGAAAGTGGGCAGCGCATCCGCCCAACCGGCGGGCAACTCTCCGGCGATGGCACGTTTCAGCGCGGCGGCTTCGGCAGGGAATGCGGTTTCGTACGCGGCAAATTGCAATTGCCACGCCGATTCGCGTTCCGCACCCTGCGCCACCGCCTGCCGGAAAAAGTCGCGGGCGGTATCGGGCACGGTGAACGGTTCGTCCCACTGCCAACCCAACGCCTTTTTCGTCAGGGCGATTTCCTCCGCGCCGAGCGGCGACCCGTGCACGCTCGATGTGTCCTGCTTGTGCGGACTGCCATAGCCGATGTGCGTGCGGCAGGCGATGATACTGGGCTGGTCGGTGACGGCTTGTGCGGTTTTGATGGCAGTGGCAATTTCGGCGCGGTCGTGACCGTCCACTGCCTGCACGTGCCAGCCATACGCCCGAAATCGCGCCATGCGGTCTTCGGTGAATGCCAAATCGGTGCTGCCATCAATGGAAATGTGGTTATCATCATACAGATAGATGATTTTCCCCAACTGCAAATGTCCCGCCAACGATGCCGCTTCGTGCGAAACGCCTTCCATTAAATCGCCGTCGCTGACGATGCCGTACACATAATGGTCAATCAGATTGAAGCCGTCACGGTTGAACGTCGCCGCCAAAAATGCCTCCGCAATGGCGAAGCCCACCCCGTTGGCAAACCCCTGCCCCAATGGACCGGTGGTCGTTTCTACGCCGGGTGTCAGTCCCACTTCCGGGTGTCCGGGGGTGATGCTGCCCCACTGCCGAAAATGTTTCAGGTCGTCCAGCGACACATCATAACCGGTCAGATGCAGCAGGCTGTACAGCAGCATTGAGCCGTGCCCCGCCGACAGCACGAACCGGTCGCGGTTGAACCAGTGCGGATGGCGCGGGTTGTGCCGCAGAAATTGCGTCCACACCACAAATGCGCCGTCTGCCATACCCATCGGCAACCCGGGATGCCCGGAATTGGCTTGCTGCACACCGTCAATTGCCAGCGTGCGGATAGTGTTCACACACAGTTGTTCCAAAGTTTGGTCGGTCATAGTTTCTCCTGTTTTAGGTTTCAGGTTGCAAGCTAATGCAAAATTAAAAATGCAAAGTGCAAAATGGTTTTCAGTTTTCAGTTGTCAGTCCAAAGTTGCAACGTTGCAGAGTTGCAAAAATCACGTCTCACGTTTTCACGCATCACTTTTCATTATTCATTTTTCACTTTTCATTGAACATGTCTCACCCACGCGGCAATTTGGGCGATGTCATCGGGGGTGGTGCGGCAACAGCCCCCAAGAATCGCCGCGCCGGCGCGATGCCAGTCAACCGACAGGTCGCCGTAATCGGCGTGCGTGCCATCGCCATGCCACGATTTATCGGCAGTGGAAAACGATTCGCCGGAATTGGGATAGGCTACAATCGGTTTTTGGGTGTGCGCCCGCGCCGAGGCAATTAGTTCCGGCAGAAATTCTGGCGGGGTGCAATTGATGCCCACCGCCGCGATTTGCGGGAACGGGTCGAGCCATGCCACACAGTCGGCAAATCTTTCGCCGTGGCTGATGTGCGCGCCGTCTTTCGCGCTAAAACTGAGCCACGCCCAGCGGTCGGGAAATTCATCCGCCAGCAGATGTGCCAGTGCTTGCGCCTCCGGCAAGCAGGGGATGGTTTCAAAGGCGATAACATCCGCCGCCGTATCTGCCAGCACTGCCAGCCGCGGGTGGTGAAACGCGATGAGTTCTGCTTCCGATAGTCCGTAATCGCCGCGATATTCCGAGCCGTCCGCCAAAAATGCGCCGTAACTCCCCACCGACGCGGCGACAATCGGTTTGGGGCGGTTAATGCGATTTGCCGGGTTTGCCCAAAACTCATCGCGGGCACCCACCGCCAATTGCACCGCCAGCCGCATCAAATCGGCGGCTTCCGTATGCGACAACCCGCGCCGGGCAAACCCCTCAAATGTCGCCTGATAACTGGCAGTGGTGGCGCAGTCGGCACCGGCGGCAAAATAATCCAGGTGTACCCGCTTGATGAGTTCGGGCTGTTCCAGTAAAATATTTGCCGACCACAGCGGGTCGTTCAAATCTGCGCCGCGCCGTTCCAGTTCTGTCGCCAGCGCGCCATCCAAAATCATCACGCCCTGTTCTTTTACGATTACTGCAATTGGATTCATTTTGATTCTTGCATTAAAATTAAGATAGTTTTTCGTTTTCGGTTTAGCGCGGCAATAAATTGCCGCGCTAATAGCAGAAGCCGACTGAAAGTCGGCTTGCGTTTTGAGCATTGAACTTTAGTTCAAGGTTCAAGGCTGACCACTGACATTATACACAAACTATGACCAGAAAAAAGTTAGGTAGCTCACAAAGAAAATCTTGGCTATTGCGGGGAATATTGTCGCTGCTGGCAACTCTTTCCGGCTACATATTTTGGCGGGGCTTCAGTTACAGCCGAAAATTGTTGCGCCAGCCGAAATTCCATTCACAGAATGATGCGTGGCGCACTCTGGATGACACCACCCGCAAAGATTGGGCGATGCGCATCGCTACCGAGAACTTACGCGCGGGTATTGAGCGGCGGCGGTTGCCCGATGGACAGGAAAGGTTGGTGCTGTGCGCCGGGGTGCGCAATTTCCGCGAACCGTGGGCACGTGATTTCGGATTCGCATCGTTTGGGCTGGTAGAGTTAAAAGAATATCGGGTGGTGCGCGAAGGGTTGGAAGTCTTTCTGTTCACCCAACGACCATCGGGACAATTTCCGGTGAAAGTCCATTCCACCGGCATTGCGGATCGCTATATGCACTCACTTTTCAATCGACAGCAACCCATCGACGCCCCCATCCGCCCGAAATACATCACCGCGCATAAAACTATTTCGCTGGATGGAAACGCCCTGCTGATTATCGCTGCCCTGAATTACGCCCGGCGCAGCGGCGATGACGGTTTTGGGCGCACTCACTGGGCTGCGCTAAAACGCGCTGTCCGCTGGTTGGAGCAATATGCCCCCACCGACGACGGGCTGTTGGCACAATCGGCGTTTGCAGATTGGGCGGATAGCGTCGGACGCGCAGGGAAAGTCTTGTACACAAACGTACTTTATTGGAAAGCGTTGCACGATTTGGCACAAACGGCAGCCCGATATGGCTACGCGAATGATGCCGATTATTTCGCCGCCCGCGCCACCGAGATTAACACATCCATCAATAGTCATTTTTGGCGCGCCGATTTGGGCTATTTTGTCACCAGTCAGTTTTTTAACAACTTGAACAGCAGTGGAAATCTACTGGCTGTGGCATGGGGCATGGCATCTCCGGCGCAAGCGCATTCAATCTTGGATAAAATGAACGAATTTAAAATGGCAAATCCCGTGCCGACGCAGGTGGTGCATCGCGCCTACCCGCGAAAATTCATCGCCATCGAAAATCGGTTGGGAGGCATTGGACATTATCACACCTATGCCGCATGGTTGTGGTTGGGGGCATGGCATATCATCGCTTTGGCGCGGATGAATCGCATCACTGAAGCCAAAACACTGATGCACCGCATCGCTAACGTAATTGTCCGTGACGGCACGGTGCATGAGGTTTACGCCCCCGACGGAAACTATCTTTCGACCTTTTGGTACACCTCCGAAGCGCCGTTGACATGGAGCGCCGGTATGATGGTGTATGCCGCGCATGTGCTCAAACGATGGGTCAGCAGCAATCCGGCAACGCCATCGCAGGATGCAGACTATGCCGACTGACCATCCGCTGCCCCCATTGCCCCGCTGGGTGCAACGGCTCGACCGGCACACCGCCGGTATCCCCGGCATTTTGTTCACTGCCGTGTGGCAATTTTCTACCACTCGCGCCGTCGAAGCCTCGGCGAGTATCGCCTATTATTTTCTGTTTTCGCTTTTTCCCCTGCTGATATTTATGGTGGTCGTCGGGTCGTATTTTTTGGAAGAGGCTGAGGTGCAACACGAAATTACCATCTGGCTGACCAACCTTTTTCCCGCCGCCAGCGATTTTATCGAGCAAAATCTAATTATCATCATCACGCAACGCCGCTCGGCGGGAATTACCGCTATTATTGGTTTGATGTGGGCGGGGTCGGGTGCATTTAACGTGCTGGCGCGCAACATTGACCGCGCTTGGGTTACGGCGCGCCGCCGCAGTTTCGTCGGCACGCGACTGGTAGCATTTGCCATGATTAGCGTGCTGGTGATGCTGCTGTTCGTATCGCTATTTTTCAGCACGGCGATAACCCTGCTTCCGCTGACAGAAGTCTGGCTTGATGGCATTATTTTTACGCGAAGCCCGCTGCTGGCGTTTTTGCGCACCGCCCTGTTTCCGCTGCTGCTAACTTTACTGATGTTCACCAGTCTTTATCGCTGGATACCGAACACCGATGTGCGCTGGGTTGAAGCGTTGTGGGGCGGCGCGTTTGCCACACTGGGATGGCGGCTGGCAATTGCCGGATTCGGGTGGTATCTCACCAGCGGGTTGTCGAATTTTCAACTGGTGTATGGGTCGCTGGGAACAGTGGTGGTGTTGCTGCTGTGGATTTTCATCAGCAGTCTTATTACCCTGTTTGGGGCACATCTCAGTGCCGCCATCGCTTTCCACCGGCAGGCTAATGCCCCCCCCGACCTCGGTCATCCATCGGTTTAGCCAGTTTCTTTTTTAAAAGCAGTTGGTTCAGCTTTTCTCCTTTTGACAGAATTTCGCCGGCATCATCACTGCCCGGTAAAAACCACACATCTGCGATATAGCGTCCATATTTGCCGATTTTGCTGGTTTTGATGACCACTGCCGGGCAATCTGCCAGTGAGTCAACAACAAATTGTTTCGCTTTCAATCCTTCAGGGCGTTCCACCCCGCGAATTTCAGGCGTGTTAACCCCCCTCAGCCGTACTTTCATCATTTGCCGCAGGAAAAAACCCAAATCAATATCAACATAAATGGTGTCCCCATCAACAATTCGGGTGACGGTTGCTTTATAAGTGTACATAAATTGCTCCTCCGTTTGCGATGAATTTATAGTACCATTATACCACCGTCTCAACTTTATGTCATCTTTTGGTGGAAAATATTTTTGCAGGGCAGTTGCCGAAACTTGTAATATGTGCGTTAATTTCTTGCTTTACCCAGAGGGCGCATTTCAATTTTTAGGCACGTTTTGGAGTACACTTGTCACTCGAATTGTTCCCAATTTGACACTACTTGCTTCATCCGGCGCGGTGAGCCGCACGCCATCGGTGGGATTGACCATGCCCGCCACCAGCCGGTATTCGCCCACCGGAAGGTTGCCCGGAAGCGCCAGCCCGTGCCGGTCGGTGATAATTTCGTCCGCCATCCAGCTTTTTGTGGGTCGATAGCCCCCCTGCGGCGGCGAGTCATTCTGCGCCACGGGCACGCCATCCACGCCGAGCAGTTGCACAAAAACGGAATAATTTTCCGCAGGCGCGGCGACAACTTCCCATTTCAGCATCACCGGCAGAACATCCCCAGCCGAAATTTCGGATGGAAACGCCACCGAGTCCAAGTTTACCACATTCCCCAGCGAAACACCGAGCGGCACAACGGGCAATTTGCCCGCAACGCCGAAATGCACCAGCCGCGTATCATCCGCAAACCAGTCATCCGTGGC
>CAYZQQ010000058.1:0-13377 GCA_964480075.1 uncultured Anaerolineaceae bacterium | reverse complement strand
AAAGAAACCCGGCTCATCGGCATTGATGTGAACGCCGATTTGATGGCGAAGCGAAACGCACAAGTGGCGGAAATGGGCTGGCGCGGGCTGGAGTTCCACCCCAGCGCCATCATCGATTTCCACCCCGACACCCCGCCCGATATTGTGCTCGCCCTCCACGCCTGCGATACCGCCACGGATGAAGCGCTGGCGCAAGCCATTCGCTGGCAGAGCCGCTTCATTTTCAGCGTGCCCTGCTGTCATCACCATGTGCAGGCGCAACTGCCGCCGCTATCAGAAACCGATTCGCCGGCGGTGAAACCGGTGTTTCGGCACGGTATTTTGAAGGAACGCCTCGGCGATATTCTGACGGACTCATTTCGCGCCCTCATTTTGCGCCTCATGGGGTATCGCGCCGAGGTGGTGGAATTCATTTCCAGCGAACACACTGCCCGCAATTTGATGATTCGCGCAGAAAAAACGAAGTCAGGAAATATCGCCTCCTTCATTGAAGAATATCGCGCTATGAAAGCATACTGGCACGTCACCCCCTTTTTAGAAACTCTGCTGGGCGAACAGTTTTCGTCGCGGGTGGATGAGCTTTGAGGGATAGAGCGGCATTTCAGTTTGTCGGCAAGTATGACATCGGACAACCATTCGGAAAAATCATTTGTATGCCGAAATGAAAGCTATGAACAATTGACACTGCTCTTTTTTTGTGATATTATTTAGCCAGCTAACTAAATTTCAGAAAGGGCAGCATCTTGACGTATCCTCCAATCACAGAAATGACCACTTATTTAATGGCACAATCCTGCAAAGCGCATCGGCAGGTTACAGAGCAAATGCTCGCCCAATTAGGATTGCATGTCGGGCAGGAAATGTTCCTGCTTCGGTTGTGGGACATAGAAGGCATTCCACAATCAGATTTGGCAAAAGAATTGTGCGTGCAACCGGCAACCATCACCAAAATGATCGACCGAATGGTCAAAACCGGGCTGGTGGAACGCCGAAAAGACAACGCCGACCAGCGCATTTCGCGGATATATCTCACCGAACATGCCAAGTCACTCCAACCGGCGGTGCAGAAAGTTTGGACAGCTATGGAAAGCAAAATGCTTGAATCGCTCAGTTTGGAAGAACGGGTGCTCTTTCGACGGCTTCTTATGCAGGTAAAAAACAATCTCACATCCTGATTTTTTTTGCCCAAATATTTAGCCAACTAACAAATGTCATTCCGAAAATCTCCGCAGGAAATCATCCGGAATCCACGGCAACAACTCTGGATTCTCGTCTGTACCCGTTGTTTGGGTGCTTTCGCGGGAATGACCTCTTTTAGAGCTTCGACGGTGGAAAAACCACTGTTCAAAAACTATCTGTTTCCACTAATTTTTTTTCAAAGGACAATCGTATGAATTCTGCAAAAGCAACCCTCACCACAGGCTCGGTGGGAAGATTATTGATAAATCTTACCGTTCCCATGTTGGCGGGAATGCTCGGCATGGTTTTGTTCAACCTGGCCGACACCTATTTTGTCGGGCAGCTCGGCACGCTTGAACTGGCGGCGATGAGCTTCACGTTTCCGGTCATTCTTACCCTGAACAGCCTTGCGCTGGGGCTGGGCGTGGGAGTCTCGGCGGTGGTGTCCCGCGCAATCGGCGCAGGCAATCAGCAAAAAGTACAGCGCCTCACCACCGACGGGCTGGTGCTGGCGGTGGTGGTTGTCGCCGTGATGGTGGGGCTGGGACTTTTCACCATTACCCCGCTCTTTTCGCTGTTGGGTGCGTCGCCGGACGTGTTGCCGCACATCAAAACGTATATGACCATCTGGTATTCCGGGGTGCTTTTTGTGGTGATTCCGATGGTTGGAAACAATGCCATCCGCGCCACAGGCGACACCAAAACGCCGAGCATCATCATGCTGGTGGCAGTCGGCGTGAATATTGTGCTTGACCCGCTGTTGATTTTCGGTTTTGGTCCGATTCCCGCTATGGGATTGGCAGGGGCAGCCATCGCCACTGTGATTGCGCGAGCCTCAACACTCGTCGCTAGTGCCTATATTTTGTATTTCAGGGATAAAATGATCACCCTGGAAACGCCTGCCATCGGCGATGTGGTTTCATCCTGGAAAAAGATTTTGTATATTGGGTTGCCCGCCGCCGGAACGAACATGGTTTTACCCATTTCGATGGGTGTCATCACCGGATTGATTGCCACATTTGGGTCAGCGGCTGTAGCCGGATTCGGTGTTTCCGGACGGATAGAAATGTTTGCGATGACGGTCATTGGTGCGTTGGGGTCGGTACTGGCGCCGTTTGTCGGGCAGAATTTGGGCGCGGGAAACCACAATCGCGTGCGGAAAGGGATAAAACTGAGCCAACTGTTTGCAATGGGCTGGGGCGCCGTTATGTTTTTATTCCTTGCCCTGAGCCGAAATAGTGTCGGCGGGCTGTTCAACGATAACCCTGCGGTAGTGGACGTGATTGCCATTTATCTGCTGTCGGTTCCGCTGAGTTACGGGTTGTATGGGGTGCTGAACCTTTCCACCGCAACCATGAACGTACTCAACCAGCCACTGGCAGCTGCCGCGTTGAGCATTGTGCGGCTATTTGTGCTGTACATTCCGCTGGCGATACTCGGCTCAAATTTGTTTGGCATCGCGGGGATATTCGGCGCGGCAGCGCTGGCAAATGCGCTGTCGGGCATCATCGGATTTTTCTGGCTAAAACGGTTGCTGCACTCCGGCACATTTTCCACATCCATTTCTGCGTCATCGGTTGTTCTGTCCACAGAATAATCTCTCAAGATAATCTTCCATCGGGCTGAATGTGCGAATCACATTCAGCTTTTTTATTTGACAAAATCAACAGCATCAGTAAAATGATTCCAAAATGACCAACCGGTCGGTAACCATCACGAGAAAAATGAGGTTTTTAATGAACACAAAAACACGCAATAACCTTTTACTGGTGCTGTTCATCGGCGTGCTGATGGGCGCGCTGGATATTGCCATCGTCGGTCCAGCGCTGCCTTCCATCCAAGCCACGTTCGGCATGGATGACCGCACCATCACCTGGGTATTTTCGGCATACGTGCTGTTCAATCTGATTGGCACACCGTTGATGGCAAAACTTTCCGACACCTTCGGGCGGCGGTCAATTTATGTGCTGGATGTCACTATTTTCGCCATCGGGTCGCTAGTGGTGGCATTTTCGCCGAATTTTGCCGTGTTACTGGCGGGACGCGCCGTGCAGGGGTTCGGCGCGGGCGGCATTTTTCCCGTTGCCAGCGCGGTCATCGGTGATACATTCCCGCCAGAAAAACGGGGCGGCGCGCTGGGACTCATCGGCGCGGTGTTCGGCATTGCGTTTTTAATTGGACCCATTCTGGGTGGAATTTTGCTGATGTGGGGCTGGAACTGGCTGTTTTTGGTCAATCTGCCCATTGCACTGCTGGTCATCGTGATGAGCTGGCGAATGTTGCCCGCCACCCGTCCCGACCGGCGACCGGCTTTCGATTGGGCAGGGATGGTAACGCTGGCAAGTCTGCTGGCAAGTTTGGCATACGGCTTGAATCAAATTGACACCGAGCATTTCATCAGCAGTGTTTTTTCGATGGCGGTGCTGCCGTTTCTGCTGACGGCAATTGTGGCGCTGTTCGCCTTTATTTGGGTGGAACAGCGCGCCACAGACCCCGTGCTGCATCTGGATATTTTCCGCAAACGACAAGTTTTGCTGGCGGCGGGGCTGGCGGGCGGCGCCGGGCTGGGTGAATCGGCGATGATTTTTGTGCCGGCGTTGCTGGTGGTCACATTTGGCGTTACCACCTCGCAAGCCAGTTTTATGCTGCTGCCGATTGTGCTGGCGATGGCAGTCGGATCGCCGCTGGTGGGGCGTATGCTCGATAAAATGGGGTCGAAGGTGGTTATTTTGATGGGTACATCATTGTTGACTGTCGGCATGGCACTGCTCAGTTTCTATTCAGACACATTGGTGATGTTTTACATCGCCGCCGTGCTGATTGGCATCGGGCTTTCGGCATTGCTGGGCGCGCCACTACGCTATATCGTTTTGAATGAATCCACCGAAGCGCAGCGGGGAATTGCGCAGGGCGCGATTTCGCTGTTTACCAAAGTGGGGCAGTTGACCAGCGCCGCGCTGGTCGGTGCGGTGGCGGCGTCGGCGGGCGGCGGTACCGGCGGGTATCAAGCCGCATTTTTGGCGGTGGCAATTGTTTCGCTGGGGCTGATAATCATTGCCACCGCACTGAAAAATCATACGGCAGAATTGACGACCGCACGCCAACACGCCACCGTGTCCACCACAACCCCTTCAACCGCCACAGGAGGCTGAAAATGACACTCGCCCTGCAAATTGCCATTGTATCCATCATCAGCGCGCTGATTCTCTATTCCATCGGCGTGTGGAGCGAGAAATTTGCCGGCGTGCTGAAAGCGTGGCATCTGGGGTTCTTCTGGCTCGGGTTCATCGCCGATACCACCGGCACAACCATGATGGGCGAGCTTGCCGGACATTTTCAATTCAACATTCACGGCATTACCGGTATATTGGCAATTGTGCTGATGCTGGTACATGCGGTGTGGGCATCGGTGGTGTTGTGGAAAAAAGACGACCGCGCCGCCCATAATTTCCACAAATTCAGCGTTTTTGTGTGGACGGTGTGGCTCATTCCGTTCATCACCGGGTTTATTTTGGCGATGGGGTAATTCGCAAATCTTCACAGGGAACTAAATGAAACTTCGGCTCTTCAGGATTTCAGGGGATGGACAAAAAATATTGCATCAGATTACTCAAATTTCACCAAAATATATTATACTCAACAGCGTCATAAAGTAACGAGGATGCACGGGGATTCGTGATACGTTATGGCGCGGGACAGTATACCTACCGGACAGTTTTTTCAATTGGCACAACACAGATGATACAGATGATACAGATATATTTCAAAAATCAGTGAAAATCAGCGTAATCTGTACCATCCGTGTGCTATTTTTGAATTTTTTAAACGTGTCCGGTGGCTAGAAAATATATCAAAAATTCGGGAATCTTGTTCAATTCGAGCAAAAAAAACAGTGCCTACACAATTACCTCCCCCCGGATTCCGGTTGAGCCAAAAGTTTCAATACCCTCAAGATTATTGCAGAAAACGTAGGGGCACGCGGCGGCGTGCCCCTACTGCTGAATTACGGAGCGAACCGCAGGAAAATACCAACTTTAAAATTACTTTGCAACCACCCCACAAATTTTTACCCCCATATTGATATTTTACCCCTCTTTGAGTAAAATATCGATATGCTCACAGAAAAACCAAAACGTACTCCCATTGACCGCTTTATATATCCCATTCAGGAATTCATCCACACCGAAATTTCCGGCAGCTTAGTGCTGATTGTCGCAACGGTGACTGCCCTGATTTGGGCAAATTCACTCTGGGGGCAAAGCTATATCGATTTGTGGCATACCCATTTGAAACTCAGTATCGGCGATGATTTTTTCAAGCTGGATAAATCGCTGCTGCATTGGGTCAACGATGGGTTGATGGCTGTATTCTTTTTTGTCGTCGGGCTGGAAATCAAGCGGGAAGTGCTGGTGGGCGAACTGACCACCTGGCGCAAAACGGCGTTGCCCATTATGGCGGCACTGGGAGGGATGCTCGTGCCGGCGCTGATTTTTGCGGCATTCAACGCCTCTGGCGAAGCCGCCGCCGGCTGGGGCATCCCTATGGCAACCGATATTGCATTTGCGTTGGGGATTTTGGCGCTGGTTGGCTCACGCGCTCCGTTATCGCTAAAAGTATTTCTCACTGCGCTGGCAATTATTGATGATATTGGCGCCGTACTGATTATCGCATTTTTTTACACGGAGCAGGTATTCTGGGGAAGTTTATTGATGGCGCTGGTCGTGTGGCTGCTGATGTGGGCGGCAAATTGGTCGGGCATCCGGCATC
Organism: uncultured Anaerolineaceae bacterium; assembly: GCA_964480075.1. Classification (GTDB taxonomy): domain Bacteria; phylum Chloroflexota; class Anaerolineae; order 4572-78; family 4572-78; genus JANTHQ01. The sequence goes on along the minus strand of CAYZQQ010000058.1, from coordinate 7,431 downwards.
CACTTGTTTTTGGATTGTTGGGAGTCGTGCTGTGGGTTGCTTTTTTGAAGTCCGGCATCCACGCCACGGTCGCAGGGGTGTTGGGCGCAATGACCATACCGGCACAAACGCGCATCAACACCCGGGATTTTCTGGAACGTGCATACCATTATCTTGAAAAATTTCAGGGCGCCCAACGACCCGGCTCCGGTGTACTCACCAATCGCCGCCAGCGCGCCGCTGTGAAAAAACTGGAAATCATTGCAAAGGCTGCCCAATCACCCATGCAGCGGTTGGAACATGGTCTGCATCCGTGGGTGGCTTTTGTAATTGTACCGATTTTTGCGCTGGGAAATGCCGGGGTTGTCTTCAATGTTTCGGCAGCAGTTTTTTCCAGTTCGGTTGTCTGGGGCGTTTTGCTGGGGTTAATTATCGGGAAGCAGGTGGGCATCACAACATTTGCATGGCTGGCGGTGCGACTGGGGCTGGCAGATTTGCCGGACGGATTGATGTGGCGACACATTTATGGCGCGAGCTGGCTGGCGGGGATTGGATTCACCATGTCGCTGTTTGTGGGCGGGCTGGCATTTGGGAATGGCGCGCTACTGACGCAAACGAAAATCGGCATTCTGGCGGCATCGCTAATTTCCGGGCTAGTGGGCTGGATGATATTGCGGGCAACTCCAGCCATACCCGAAAGTCAAGATTCTATTTTGGACCCAAAAAGTTAACGTCCTGTTAATAACTGACGTTACGCTGTTTGAAATTTGACAAATTCAAGATATGTCCGGTTGTAATTTTCCCCCCTTCCCGGCGGGAAGGGGACATAGGGGGGATGGGGAATATCCGGATTTTTAGGTTTTTGACAACAATTTCAGTCATTGCGATTTTGTCAAATCCGTGACTGCGTAAGGTGAGTTAATAATTGTCTAAATGTTTATTGTTGAGGTGTTATCGCGGGTAACAGCAGGTGCGCCCACCACAAAAGAATGTGGTTTATCGCTATTATTTCCCTCGAATTCTGATGTCGCTTTGCAGGTCTGGATATTTTCCCTGAATATTCGCATAAAATTGACGTATAATTTCAAAATCTGCTTTGATGTCGCCGGAAGGGGTCATTTGTGCGCCCACGCCCACCATTTTTCGCTTGTAATCTCCATACGCAAAAACGATGGGCACGCCCGCATCTACGGCAATATGATAAAAACCCGTGCGCCAGTAAGAAGTTTTCTTCCGCGTACCTGAGGGCGCAACAACCAGACGCAACACCTCAGATTGAGCAAATAAGTTTACCATTTGCCCGACAAAGTTGGTACTTTTGCGCCGATTGACAGGGATGCCCCCCAATCCGCGAAAGATGGGTCCCATCGGGAACCGAAACAACGTGTCTTTGCCCACCCAATTTAAATTTATACCACCACCCATCATCAACAAGAGGGCGATAAACAAATCGGAGTTAGACGTATGCGGCGCGCCAATCATCACGCATCTGGATGGGACGGGTATCGCCATATCCAGCCGCCACCCGAGCATTCGGGCAATTGCCACTGCAAGCGTTTGAGAAATTGTGGTTTTGGGAAATAAAATAGAAACTTCAGCTTCTGTCATACAATTTTTACATTCTCCTGTGAGGTGATGTCTTGCCGTTCTGTTTCCACTGTTCAGTCGAATGCAACCATCGATTTCTCATTGGTACGTTCAAACTAAAGGCAAAATTCTATTATCAGTATAATGATTTTGTCCTCAAACGGCAAACGAAGAAAATTTCTACATCCCCACAAGACCAACCGCCCAATTCCAACTCATTATTTCCCGATGCAAAACTTGCTAAAAATCGTGGTGAGTAAATCTTCGGTAGCAGATTCACCGGTAATTTCGCCGAGCGCATCTACGGCTTCTCGCACGTCCACCGATACCAAATCCGGAGAGAATCCCGCTTGCTGGGCAGCGATGGCAGCGCGGGTGTGTTCAATAGCCCGCGCAATCAATGCCTGATGGCGCGGGTTGCTGACAATGGCGGCATCGCTGGTTACCGTATGTCCGCCGGTTATTTGTTCCAGCAGAATTTTTTCCAAATCCGTCATCCCTTCGCCAGTGAGGGCAGATAGCGGCACACGCGGGATGCCGGGCAGAAAATCGGGCGGGGGTTGATGAGCACCCGGTAAATCAATTTTATTAAGTATCAGCAGCGCCGGTTTTCCCTGCACCAACGCTTCGATTTCCCGGTCGCCGGTGGTGAGCGGCTCGTTGCTATCCACCACCATCAGCGCAAAATCGGCGCGCGCCAGCGCAGAGCGGCTGCGATTTACCCCGATTTTTTCCACCGTATCAATGGTATCAGAACGAATACCGGCTGTATCAACCAGCACCAGCGGGATGTCGCCGATATTGGCGGTTTCTTCCAGCGTATCGCGCGTGGTGCCGGGAATATCGGTAACGATGGCGCGATCGCCTCGCAACAGCGCATTCAGCAAGCTTGATTTTCCCACGTTCGGCTTGCCAACAATGGCAGCGTGCACACCCTGCCGGTAAATCATCCCCTGCACAGCCGTGTCTGCCAGCTGTGTTAGGGTATCGAGCGCGGTATGCATCGACGGGAGCATATCATCCAATGGAATATCCTCTTCCACAAAATCGATGGTTGCTTCAATATATGCCAGCACATTGATTAGTTTTTGCCGCGCCGCCGAAATTTGTTTCGATAGCGTACCTTCAAGTTGTTGGGTGGCAAGCCGCAATCCGGCTGCGGTTTTGGCTTCAACCACATCCATCACCGATTCCGCTTGCGCCAAATCAATCCGTCCGTTGATGAACGCACGCAGAGTCATTTCGCCGCCTTCTGCTGCGCGCGCACCCAACGTGAGCGCTGCACGCAGAATTTCTTGCAAAACCACCATGCCTCCGTGCGCCTGAATTTCAACCACATCCTGCCCGGTATAGCTGTGCGGCGCGGGCATATATGCTACCAGAGCTTCATCCACCGGTTGCTTGGTTTTGGGTGAAATAATGTTGCCGTAATGCAAATATCGGGGTTTCAAAAGACGATTGCCACTGCGGGGCAAAAAAATTTGCTGTACAATGCCGTATGCATCAATGCCGCTAATTTTTACAATGCCGATGCCGCCGCTGCCCAACGGGGTGGCAATAGCGGCGATGGTATCATCCAAACTGAACATGGTGTCTTCTCACGGACCGGGAGTTGGTATGGGCGATACGGGGGTGGGCGTGGGCAACTCCAGCGGTAATGTGGGCGAAACCGGGGGCGTGGGGGTGTCAATCAACGGCATAGGCGTATCGGTGGCGGATGGGACGGGCGTTACGGTGGGGAATGGTGTTTCAGTGGGCAATCCGGTCGCGGCAACGGTCGGTGTTTCGGTGGGAACGGGGGTACTGGTTGGGTTGGGATAGGTTGGGCTGGCAGTAGGCACAGGAATAAACAGCAGATAGAGGCGCTGCCCGACAAAAATCGCATCCGATGGCAAGCAATTCGCCAGCATTAATTGCGATACGGTGGTATGGGTGGCGGTTGCCAGCGAATACAGCGTATCGTTGGGCTGAACCACATATACCACCCATCCCAAAGGCGCGCCACACGGCGTTGGGGTTGGTTGCGGTAACGGGGTGGCTGTGGGATACGGCAATGGAGTGGGCGTGATGACCACAATAATCGGGGTGGCGGTGGGAAGCGGAAGCGGGGTATTGGTGGGCAACGGGGTGACGGTATCCATCACCGGAACAGGCGTGGCGGTGGCTATTGACGGGGCGAGTGTACTGTTGAGCAGCGGGGTGGCAGTAGCGGCAGGAAGCGGGATGGCGGTGGCGACAGGTGTGGCGGTGCGCGTGGGGCTTTGGGTGGCAACCGGGATACCCGTTGCCACCTGCTCTGCCGATGGTGGCGGCGGTGCGTCATTGCGGGCAAAAAGAAATGCTGCACCAACAGTGATAACCACCCCGACCATCACGGCAAGCGCGGTGAGCCATTTTTTGTTATTCAATTTCACTCGCGGCGATAATTTCTCCGCCATAACATTCGCTACCGGTTAGTGTCCAAATCTAATGGCGGCACATCCATTTCTGCCCACGGATCATCTACCACATCAACCACCGGTAGGGCAAAATAAAACGTTGTGCCGCCTCCTATTTCAGTTTCAAACCACACTTCGCCACCGTGGGCTTCAATGAGGTGTTTTACAATTGACAACCCTACGCCGGTTTCGCCCAGTCCTTGAACAAGCGGGGTATCAATTTGGTAGAATCGGTCAAATACACGGTCAATATCTTTTTCTGCGATGCCACCGCCGCCGTCTGTCACTGCCACACGAAGCCACTGTTTTTCTTCCTCCAACGAGCCGGCGTTCAAATTACTGTTGGTCACGGTTGCAGCAATCGTTACTTCACCCCCAACCGGGGTGCATTTAGTGGCATTATTTAGCAAATTGACGATGACTTGATGTAGTGCGGTGGGGTCGGCTTCCACAATCGGCATACGTGCAGGTAAATCCAACGTTATTTGAAGTTCTTTTTCTCGCAATTGTGCTTGACTGCCGGCAATAATGTCTTTGATGGTCTCTGCAATATTAAGTGGAACCGGGGTTAATTGCAGTTGACCGGCGTCAATTGCCGCAATACCGATGAGATCATTCAACAAACCATCCATACGCTCAACGTTGGCTTTGACGCGCTGCAAGAATTTGCGCTGCATATCGCCAATCATGCCCACCGATTCACCCAGTAACAAATCAACGTATCCGATAATAGACGTCATGGGGGTGCGCAGCTCTTGCGCCAGTGACGCGATAAATTCGTCGCGGGCATGTTGTGTCGAAAATTCGTCGGTGGTGTCGTAAAAGACAACGATATTTCCGGTTACCGTGCCGTCATTGGGGTCGGTAATGGGTGAAATGGTTGCTTTCACCATGCGGTCATCCAATTTTAAAGCGGTGGTCACCTGCGGCATTTCGGCGGACGAAACCTGCTGCACCGCGGTACGCCAATTTTCGCCAGAGACTAATTGCATCAGCGGCTTGCCGATGAGTTGATTGCCCGATAGCCGGAACAACTGCGCAGTGGCGGCGTTCGCCCGGTTGATGGCTCCATGTGCGTCGCTGACTATCACGCCACACGACAGATTCTCCCATGCCTGTGTTTCAGATGGCATAACCGGTTGCGATTGCATGTTTAACTTGTTGGCATTCAACGCCCGTGCAAGGCTTCGACTGCGTTGCTGTGCCGTCTCCAGTGCGTCCGACAATTTCCGAGATTCGGCGGCTTCCAGTTCCAGCGATTGCACCTGCGTTTTCAGCGCCGCAATTTCCTCTTGCGCTTCTTTCAGCTTTGCCAGTTGTTTGCGATGTGATAGCGCAACACTCGTTAATTGATTATGTTTGATAGAAATGTCTTCGAAACGAATTTTCGCCAGTTTTAATTGGTGAGACAATTGTTGTGTCTGCCGTTGATATTCCGTCAATTCTTTTTGACTTTTGCGAGCGAGTGTTTCTTGCTCATACAGCCGTTGCGTCATTTGATTTGTTTCCTGACGGTTTTTTTTCAATTCTGCTTCCAGTGCGGCAGTTTGACGACCCGTTTCCTTTTCTTGATTACGCAGCGTGAATACCAGTTTTTGAGATTTGGTGAGCAATTTATGATAGGCACCGGCGTTATCAATAGCAATAGCAATTTGCCCGCTCATAGTTTTGATGAGTTGCAATTCTGTGGTGGAAAATGGGCGTTTCGATTGGGCATTTCCCAGCACCATCACCCCCACTGCTTTTTCAGCAACCGTCAGCGGCTGCACCACCATAGGACCCGTTTCGATGGAAGACCCCATCATCGCAAACAAAAATTGAATTTGCGGGTTCTGATACCCCTTATTAACTTCAATCTGTCGTAAGCGCTCCACGGCGTGTTTTAATGCCGGTTGCTCACTAATGGGGAACGTTACCGCATCGCCCATACCTTTACGCTGCGGATTGTGTGATGCCATCATTCTTAAAACGGTCTTGGCGTTATCTTCAAACAGTGCTATGGCGGCTTGGTCAACATTTAACGCGCGCACCACCGCCCGCACCGAACCGTTGAGTACATCGGGTAACTGCAATGAAGAAATGATGGTATTGGTAGCATCAAGAAGACCGGTTAACCCTTGAATTTGTTCCTCTGACGTTTCTCGCAAATTCAACAGGGTCTTGCTCCGCAAATCCAACGCATCCAAAAACTCCTGATACACGGCTACACCATATAACACATACGCCACAATTTCACTGAGGCGAAAATATACCGGTATATCGCCGCTGCCCATTGTCATTTCTACCACAGCGCCAATCAGGAGTGCCAGCGTGGCAAAAAGCATCATCGGTTGTGTTTCGCCGACTTTTAGCAATAGCGATGCTGTCAATCCGCCGGCAATAATAATGATAGCTCCCAACAGTGCCATTTCCGCCGTCACCTGCATAGCGGCAGTGGCAGAGGTCACCATCAACCCGAGGGCAACCACAACCACAGCAAATAGAATCAAGTTGGCAAACTGCGATTTTTGCTTAAAATAAGGAGAGAAGCCCCACGCCAGCAGCCCCATCGATATGGTGCCCAGCGTAAGTTCTAACGGGAGCGGGGCAATCGCGCTTTGAAGCATCGGTGCCAGCCCAAACAACACCCGCAAAACACCCAGCGCCCCAAAGACAATTGTCCACTTTTGGGCGGGCAGGGATAAATTTCGCTGCCAATGCTGCCATGCCATCGCAAAGGTTGCTTCTATGGCAAAAAACGTAAACAAAAAGTAAGTTATTGAGAAGCCTAAAGAATTGAAGAACGGCACCCTATTATTCCCTAACGTTTACTAACGGACACTCCTTAAATTTGACACGACTTTTGAATCGGACAAAGCGAAGTTTTATCACGAATAGCACAAATAAACGAATTTCACGAATATTTTCTGCGATTATTTTGAACATTTGTGTCATTTGCCTATTCGAGACATTTGTGATTTTCAGTCAACATTTGTCAAACCGAAGGGTGTCTGTTAGCAAATCTCTAACGTATTGTTCAATGTATTATATCACAGAAAAAATCCGTTGCAATCATATTATGTCATACATTCTTCACACGGGCAACTAAATGTATGTATTAATTGATGGCCATAATTTAATAGGAAAGATGCCCGATATTTCTCTCTCTGACGGGGATGACGAAGCTCAACTGGCTGTCCATATCCGGCGTTATCGCGCCCGCACCGGGCGGCGGATTACGCTTTTCTTCGATGGTGGCGCTGCGTATAAACCGGGGAGTACGCATAAACGGGGAGGAATCACCACCCGTTACGCGCCGCATGGCATTACCGCCGACACCCTCATCATAAACCAGTTGCGCCGCGAACGAAATCCGAAAGAAGTACTGGTCATCTCCTCTGACCGCGAAATTCAACGTGCCGCCCGACAGGTTCAAGCACAGGTAATG
>CAYZQQ010000057.1:0-13378 GCA_964480075.1 uncultured Anaerolineaceae bacterium | reverse complement strand
CCCGGCACTGCCGGGCGAAATTACCACACTCCCCGGCACAAATTGGGTGTTCGCCGGCAATGTATCAGAGATGGTCACTTGGGTCAGTTGGTTGGTGACGGGGCTGGTGATGTGGATGGTATACGTGATGGTTCCGCCCGGTTCAACAGTGTCACTATTTGCAGTTTTGGAAACATTTAGCGGGAAAATGACCGTTTGCGGACTGTAACGCGGCACGGGAGCGGCATAAATCACTGTTGCCATCGCCGCCAAAACAAGCGTTAATGCCCCAACGGAAAATAATTTAAATATTTTCATTTTCACTCCCAAATAGAATCTATCAGGATGAGTTTATCATCAAATTGTAGGAAGGGAGTGAATTATTAATTAGAAAAAAGTTAGAAACCCAATAAAAAGCAACGCGAGGGAATTACATTTCGCAGGGGCACATTGCAGCGCGCCCCTGCGTTTTCGGATGAAATGACCCTCTGTCAAAAAACTTTGTCTACCCCAGCGAAAAATACCCGTCCAGCGCGTCGCGGAAATTTTTAGGCGTATATTCACCGCTGGCACGGTCGAGCCGGTAATCGCCCTGATAATCGCCTTCTGCAACGCGATACAATATGGTCACCAGCCGGTCCACATCCGAACGGTCGTTATAGCATCCAAAGCTCATCCGCACCATTCCGGGCATGTTTGAGCGGTCACCGCCAAGCATTTGCTGCCGCCACTCTACCGTGCTATCAGCATCCAAATCCAGCAGATGCACCACGTATGGATGCGCGCAGAAACATCCGCTCCGCACGCCGATACCGCCTTCATATCCCAAAATGGACGCCAGCAAAAAATGAGGTACGCCCTCCATACTGAAAGGAATCACGCCGACTTTTTCGCTCACTTTGGCAGGGTCGGTTTGCCCGTAAATTTTTATACCCGGCACATCTCGCAACTGGGTGAGGGCGTATGCCGTCAACTCGGCTTCGTGTGCGGCGATGGCATCCATGCCCACCTCCATCATCACCTGCGCCGCCACTGCCATCGCCACCGCGCCGGGCACGTTGGGGCTGCCCGCTTCATCGCGGTCGGGCAGTCCCGCCCAATATACCGTTTCGGGAGTCACCAAATCAATGGTGCCGCCGCCACGATATTCCGGCGGATTTTGCAAAAAGAATTCTTTGGGACCGACCAACGCACCGGTGCCGAACGGGGCATACATTTTATGTCCCGACAGCGCCACAAAATCAAAATGCTCCGGGTCATCATCGGCTTTCATATCCACCCGCCGATGAGGCGCCAATTGTGCCGCATCGAGCAGAAATTTCGCGCCGACGGCGTGCGCTTTTTGCGCCAGTCGATGCACGGGTGTGAGAAACCCGGTCACATTTGATGCGCCGGTGATAGCTACCAGTTTGATGCGTCCGGCATATTTTTCAAGCCGGCGGTCAAAATCACCCTCATCGAGCCGCCCATCCGGGGTCGCCTGCACATGTACCACCGTCGCTTTGTTACGCCACGGCAAATCATCAGAGTGATGTTCCAGTAGTGAGCTGATGACCACATCGTCCGGCGCAAAATTCATCCGAAATGACAATTTATTGATAGCTTCCGTGGTGTTTTTGCCGAAAATAACCGTATTTGTATCAAGATTCGCCCCCACAAATTTGGCGATGATGGTATGGGCGCGGTCGTATGCTGCGGTACTGAGGCGCGATTTAAACCCGGTGCCGCGATGCACGCTGGCATAATGCGGCATAAATTGGTTCAGCGCGTCCATCACATCCACCAGCGGCGGGGTGCTGGCGGCATTATCTAAGTTTACATACGGCACGTGCGCCCCATCGAGTAGGGGGACGAGTTCATCAATACCAAAAACTCGGGTGCGAAGAGGATTTTCACTCATAAATAAAGGCTCCTTTGCCAACAGCGTGTCTCATATCAATTGACCAAATTCATTATGCTGGATTCAAGCATATTTGCAACTTTTCGTGCTACTATTTACCGGTTACATTCACAACCGATACACTTTGCCCAAATTGCTACAATTGAGTACAATCGGCGCAAAACACTCTCCGAAATGAGGCTGAATTTTGCAAAATAGATCCACAACTCCCACCGGCAGTGAGCGCGCCGACACCGTAATGAACCTGCTGGAAGTCGCCGCCATCGTTTTTGCGCTTGACCAGTTGACCAAAACGCTGGTCATCCGGTACATCCCATTGTATCAATCGTGGGAACCGATTCCGGGATTGGGGCGATTGCTCCTATTTTCGCACACCATCAACAGTGGCGCAGCATTTGGAATATTCAGCAACGGCGGCAACATTTTTATGGTGATTGCCCTGTTGGTCGCGGCGGCAATTATTTATTATGTGGCGCAATCACCGCATATGCCGTGGCTGATGCGTCTCAGTTTGGGATTACAATTGGGGGGCGCGTTGGGCAATATGTGGGACCGCGTGCGGCACGGCGCGGTGACCGATTTTGTGGATATTGGCTTTTGGGCAATCTTTAATATTGCCGATGCCTCGATTGTTATTGGCGTGCTGCTGCTGGCATATTGGATGTGGCAGGAAGATACAAAAGCGCAATCATCCGCCAAAAGCTGATGGACACCCACACGTTTATCTGCGCAACCGATGGCATCCGGCTGGATAAATTTCTGACGGCACAGTTGCCCGATATATCACGGAGCCGCGTTCAGCAGTTTATCGCTGATGGACTGGTGACGCTTGATGGACGCCCCGCTAAAGCCCGAACCAAGGTTTCGGCAGGGATGCGTGTTTCAATAATTCTTCCAACGCCCGCAGCGGCGACGCTCGTCGCGACCGACATCCCTCTGACAATTTTATTTGAAGATGATAGCATCATCGTGCTAAATAAACCCGCCGGGCTGGTGGTGCATCCCGCCGCGGGACACGTCAACGACACGCTGGTGAATGCCCTGTTGTATCATTTTCCGGCACTCGCCGTGTTAAATGCCGAACGCCCCGGTATTGTCCACCGGCTTGACCGAGACACCTCCGGGGTGATGGTGGTCGCCAAAACAGCGGCTGCGCTGGCAAATTTGCAAGCACAATTTCAAGCGCGAACCGTGGAAAAGCTCTATCTGGCGCTGGTATTCGGCACACCTGCCGCCCCGGAAGGGATTATTGATGTGCCGCTGGGACGACATCCGCACCTGCGGCAAAAATTTGCCCCACGCCCCAACGGCAAACCCGCCCGCACCCGGTATATCGTCATTGAAACTTTTGCAGAAACCAGTTTATTGCGCGTAACGCTAGAAACCGGACGCACGCATCAAATTCGGGTGCATATGGCGTGGTTGGGGCATGCCGTTGTCGGCGATACGGTGTACGGGCGCAAAAAAAACCGGCTGGGATTATCCCGCCAGTTTTTGCACGCCCATCAGCTTTCGATTACTCATCCCCGCAGCGGGGAACGGGTGACATTCACCGCGCCCCTGCCATCGGATTTGGCGGCGGCGCTGGCTATGGTACGCTCGCAGTAATAGCTATTTCACAAAAAAGCCATATTTCAATATCACATAAATTGCACGCACACCGTCGCGCCAGTTGATTTTTTTACCTTCATCATACGTGCGCCCGTGATAACTAATGCCAACTTCGTAAATCGGGCGTCCGAGGCGGGCTACTTTTGCCGTCACTTCCGGCTCAAATCCGAAGCGTTTCTCGTGCAATTGAATTTCATCCAGAACCTCTTTTCGAAACACTTTATAGCACACTTCCATATCGGTTAAGTTCAAATTGGTGAACATATTCGAAAAAAAGGTTAAAAACCGATTGCCCAGCGAGTGCCAAAAATAAAGCACACGATGTGTGTCGCCGCCAATAAACCGCGAGCCATACACCACATCCGCTATACCATCCAAAATGGGTTCCAGTAATCTGGAATATTCGCGCGGGTCATATTCCAAATCGGCATCTTGAATGACCACCACATCGCCGGTGACGTGCGCAAAACCGGTGTGCAATGCGGCGCCCTTACCCTGATTTTCGCTGTGAAATATCGCTTTTACTTCCGGATATTCAAGTGAGGGCAACAAATCGCGCGTGCCATCGGTAGAAAAATCATCCACAATAATAATTTCTCGCTCCATTGGCAACGAAACAGCTAAAATTTGTTGAATTATTGTTTCAATTGTGTTAATCTCATTGTAACAAGGAATTATTATCGAAAGTTTCATTGACCACCTGCATTGGGGAAAATATCGCCATTACAATACTTTGAATTAAATGGATAGTCAAACTTGTGAACAATGTTTGTCATGTGCCCGGTTCGTAAATATCACCATAGTCTTCAAAAGAGGGAGCCACACTTATGGAAATAGAAGCAAAATTTTCAGTGCCCAACGCAACCGTGCTGGCGCGGTTGGATGCGTTACACCATCTGGCGAATTTCTCGGTGCTGCCGGGAAAAGTGAAAAAACTTCGCGACTGCTATCTTGATACGGACGACCGGCAAATTCTCGCGCACGGATACGCCTTGCGCCGCCGTCAGCAGGATGATGGCGACTGGATTATGTCGCTGAAAAGACTGGCTCACCCCGAAGGCGCCATTTACCGCCGCGAAGAAATGGAAACAAAATTGATGCCGCAATTAACGCAGCAAGCGCCATCTGCATGGCAGCAAAGCGATGTGTACGCTCAGTTGCGCCAAATGCTCGGCGACGCCACACTCAACATTCTGTTTTGTTTGTCGCAAACACGAACCACCCACCGGCTGGCAGACTCAGAGCGGATTGTGGCGCATCTAAGTTTGGATGAGGTCCATTTAAACGTCAACAACACCGATACCACCTTTTTTGAATTGGAAGCGGAATTGACCGAAGCCGGCACAGAAGCCGACCTGCGCGAAATTGTGGCATTTTTGCAAAACACCTATTTTCTTTCCCCGGAACGCCGCGCAAAATTTGAACGCGCGCTCACCCAACTTGATGCGCCCGCTACGACGCACCGTATTCTTTCCCCCGCCGAACGTACTGTGTTAACCCGCATCACAACCGTCAATGCCGACACGAGCACGTATGGTCGGCGAGCAAAAGCCCTGCTGGCACTGGATGAAGGTATTTCGGGTGCAGCCGCCGCCACCCGCGCCAATCTGTCGGAGCGGCAGGTGCGCCACTGGCGCAGCAAATTTAGCAAGCACGGGGCAAGTATTTTCCCCGCCCGCATTCTGGAAAAGGCTATTCACGCCGCTCCCCCACCCACGATGCCGATTGCTCCCACAGACCCCATCGCCGTTGCCACCCGAAAATTATTATGGCAGCAGTTGCAACAACTGAATTATTTTGAATTGGAAGCGCGGCTGGGCAATCGACTATCGAGTGTGGAAGCCATGCTTTTGGCTACACGAAGGTTCGCTACCGCCGTCGATACCACAGAGCAACAATTTCCATCAAACTTGCTCCCCGATACAGCTCCGCTGAAAACACTTGCTACCCATTTGGATGAGTTGCACGCCACAATGACACTGCAACAGCACGCCGAAGCCTTTTTGACCGGGTCAAACGCACTCTCGTTTGATGAGTTGCGCACAGCATGGCACACGCGCCGGCAACGCCAGCAAAACGCACTGAATGCCTATTTTGACAGCGCCCCATATCGGCAATGGCTGGAAGATTTTTCCGGTATCGTGCAAGTGACGGCAGAGACCACCGCGCCATCATCCACGGCGGCGCGATGGTATGTTCCCGCATATCTGTACCAAAACCTGGCTGGCGCGCTTGCCGCCGACCCCACTACCGCACCCCCAACACCAACTGCATTAAAACCAATCATTGACCGGCTTGGCGCGTATGGCGATTGCATCGCTTTGTTTAAAGGGATACTCGGCAGTAGCACAACCAACCGACTCGCCAAACCGGTAAACACCGTTATTGCGCCGCTTGACACCCTATACCAACGCCTGACCACGGCGGAGGGACTGCGCCGCTATCTGGATTCCGGCAACTGGGACGCACCCGCCGACCCACAATCCGCAGCGTCGTCCCCTGCCGACACTGCCGCCATCAGCGCGTATGCGGCTACCGTGAAAGCGGAAATCGTCCAGTTGCAAGCTGATGTCGCGGCACAATGGGCGGTATTCGTTGCCGAAAAATACTGGCATACCGTCGCCAACGCAGTCAAACGGCTGTAACGGCTCACCGGCACAGGGATACTGTTATGACCACACAACCGGCTCGACACATCGCCATTATCGATTTGGGGTCAAACACCGCGCGTTTGGTGGTGATAAATACCGTGTACGGCTATGCCTATCGGCTGGAAGATGAAATCCGCGAAGTGGTGCGTCTGCGGCAGGGTATGACCGCTGACGGGTTGAGCGATGATGCCATCGCCAGAGCATTGTTCACCCTGCGGCTTTTTAAGCGATTTTGCAGCGCCACCGGCGTGGATAAAATCATCGCCACCGCCACCAGCGCCGTGCGAGAAGCGCCCAACGGCGCAGCCTTTGTGGAAGAAGTTGAACGCAGTATCGGACTGTCGTTGCGTATTTTGGACGGCGAACAAGAAGCTTATTACGGCACGTTGGGCGCGCTGAATGAAACACCACTGGAAAACGGATTTGTGCTGGACATCGGTGGCGGCAGCGCACAAATTAGTCTGGTGGAAAATCGCCGCTTTAAACAGGGCGCCGCTTTGCCGTTGGGCGCGCTGGCGCTCACCGAACGGTTCATCAAACACGATATACCCACCAAAACCGAACTCAACGCGCTCCGCGCTGAAATCAATCGGTTATTGGATACTCTGCCGTGGGCAACCGGCGCCGGCTCCGGGCTGGTAGGATTGGGTGGCACTATTCGCAATTTGGCAAAAATGGATGCAGCACAAAAAAACTACCCGCTCAACACCCTGCATGGATATGTGTTGACACGCGCTATGGTAAATGACCGAGTGACACAGCTGCGGTCGCTGCCGCTGGAAAAACGAAAGAAAATTCTTGGGTTAAAAACCGACCGGGCTGACATCATCATCGCCGGGGCAATTGTGGCGCAGTCGGTAATGGAACGATTGCATGCAGACACGCTCACGGTATCGGTGAACGGGCTGCGCGAAGGGTTATTTTTAGAAGGATTTTGGGACCATCTGACCTACCCCGTGATTGCCGATATTCGGCGCTTCAGCGTGCTCAATATGGCGCGAATTTACCGCTATCAGAAAAGTCACGTCAACCATGTGCGCTATCTGGCGGGACGTGCCTTTGAGCAACTGGCACCTCTGCACGGATACGGCTCTGCCGAACGGGATTTGCTCGATGCCGCCGCGTTTCTGCACGATTTGGGAACCATCATCAGCTATAACGACCATCATCGCCATTCACAGACGCTCATCATCAATGCCGGATTGCCCGGTTTTACCCCCAGAGAAACCGCACTGATTGCGTTGCTGGTGCGCTATCATCGCAAAGGCAAGCCAACTCTGCTGGAATATGAACCGCTGTTGCAACCGGATGATTATGAGCGGGTAACCCGATTGGCGGCTATTCTGCGTTTGGCCGAGTTTTTAGAACGTGGGCGCAACGCAACCGTAGACGATATTGCCATTCGCTGGAATTTGCGTACACTACATCTCACGCTCATCGCTGATGAGTTTCCGGCAGTAGAAATTTGGGGCACGGAACGTAATGCCGTCAATTTGATTGAAACGGCATTTCAGCGAACCGTGGTACTCGACAGCACTGCCGCACCCACCGACACGATTATCGAATAAATCCTGTCAACCGAGCAGACAGGTTGCACCCCGCGCCCGGTCTTCGGGACGCTGTTTTTGGCATAATGGAGTTTCAATGGCGACACATCTTCTTTTTGGCATTTTTTTAACTTTGGCGCTGATATTCGGGTTTTTAAACGGGTTTCACGACAGCGCGAATATCGTCGCCACCATGATTTCATCGCGCGCTATTTCCGCCCGAATGGCATTGACGCTCGTGGCAGTTTCTGAATTTTTGGGACCATTTCTGTTGGGCAGCGCCGTGGCAAGAACCATCGGCTCTGATATTGCCGCACCGGAAAGCATTACCATCGCGGTGGTGATGACGGCGCTGGTCAGCGCCAGTGTGTGGAATTTGGTCACCTGGTTTTTCGGCATCCCGTCCAGCTCATCGCACGCGCTGTTCGGCGGCATCATCGGCGCGGTCATCATCGGCAATGGGATGGACGTTTTGCAGGCAAAAGGCATTGTAACCATCAGCATCGCGCTCTTCACCTCGCCCATCATCGGCTTCTTTTTGGGAATGCTGTTGCTCAAAGTGACTCTTTGGTTCGCCAGAGATGCCACCCCCAAAGCCAATATCTTTTTCAAGCGTATCCAAATTCCCACTGCCATCGCGCTGGCAATCAGTCACGGTGGCAACGATGCCCAAAAAACGATGGGGATGATTGCGATGGGGATGGTGGTGATGGGCTATCAGGATACTTTCACCATTCCGGTGTGGGTTATTGCCATCAGCGCCGCATCAATGGCGCTGGGAATGGCGACCGGCGGTTGGCGCATCATCCACACGCTGGGGGGAAAATTCTACCGTATCCGCCCCATTCACAGTTTCACATCACAACTCACATCGGGGATTGTCATTTTGACCGCATCGCTGTTGGGTGGACCGGTGAGCACCACGCAAGTGGTCAGTTCCGCCATTGTGGGCGTGGGTGCCGCCGAGCGAAAATCGCAGGTGCGGTGGGGGGTGATGTATGAAATTCTGGTGGCGTGGGTACTCACCATCCCTGCCACGGCGGCAATGGCAGCCATAGTGTTTCTGCCCATCAACTATTTGGTTCGAATGTAATACTGACCGCGCAACATTTATTCGCAATATATCCGCAATCGCGGTAAACTATCAAATACGTTTTTCACCGGAGGCACACGTGAGAGAAAATAAATTCAATACTCTGATTGCATTTTTATTGGGAACCGCCCTCGGCACCGCTATTGGTATGTTGCTGGCGGCGCTGTATACCCCATATTCCGGGGAAGAAACTCGCGAACGCATAAAAACCCAGAGCGCTACCCTTAAAAGCCGCATAACAGAAGAAAGTGATGACTTTTCCCACCGCATTCGCGGCGCAACCGATGCGTGGGTCGCACAGTTGCAAGCGGTGGCAGATGATTTGGTGGCGCAGGGAAAGATGACCACCGACGAAGCTCGCGGGCAAATTGAGCTATTGTTGGACAAAGTGCGGGGATAGCGCCGGGCAGCGGTGCGGAGGAAAAAATGAACCTTACCGGAAAAACCGCGCTCATTACCGGCGCATCGCGGGGAATTGGGCGGGTCATCGCACAGAAATTCGCCGCTGCCGGCGCGAAAGTCGCCGTGCATTACGGACACAACCGGATGATGGCAGAAGAAACGCTCGCCAGCCTGCCCGGTAAAGGGCATCTGCTGGTGCAGGCAGACATCACCGACCCTGCCGCCATCGAAACGATGGTGAATGCCGTCATCGCTCATTTTGGCAAACTCGATATTCTGGTGAATAACGCCGGTATTTTTGAGAGCCACCCGCTCGACAGTGTGGATTATCAGACTTGGCAGGGAAAATGGACCCGCACCATCCAAACCAACCTGCTCGGCGCGGCGAATGCCGCATACTGCGCCGCTCACCATATGATTGCCCACGGCGGCGGCAAAATCATCAACGTGGGGTCACGCGGGGCATATCGCGGCGAACCCGACACCCCCGCGTATGGCGCCAGCAAAGCCGCCCTGCACGCGATGAGTCAATCGCTGGCGGTGCATTTGGGCAAACATAACATTTTCGTCACGGCGGTTGCACCCGGATTCGTCCAAACGGATATGGCACGAGACGCGCTGAAAGGCGAGCGCGGCGAGCAGATTCGGCGGCAAAGCCCGCATCACCGGGTCGCCAAACCGGAAGACGTGGCGCGCACCGTACTATTTTTGGCGGCGGATGGCTCGGAATGGCTGACCGGCGGCGTGGTGGACGTGAACGGCGCATCGTATTTGCGCTGAACCATTTGCCGCACACAATTTCGGCAAGTATAATTTCCCCCTGAAACAATATGGAACGATGGAGTGGATTGATTCGTCATCAAAAGTGAGTCAATCCATATTTTTTTGAAGCACAAAAAATCACGCATCACGTTTCACGCATCACGAAAATTTTTATGCCCGAAAACACACAAAATCCCGAACCGGATAACGCCGAAAACAGCTCCAATCCGCCCGAATGGTTGCAAGATATTCTGAACGGGTTGGAAAAACCTGCCGCATCCGAAAAACCCGCAGAAAATCCCGACCCGCGCACCGATGATACCCAGCCGACGCGCATCACTCGCCGTCCGGCACTGCCGCCGGAAGAACAACCCACCGTGCTGAGCTATCAGCCACCGCAATTTGCCGATGAGCCGGCATACCCACAGCCGCCCGCCGACTGGCAGCCCGCCAACCGTCCGCCAACTCCGCCCCCGCCCGCCGAGACGGTTTTCGCCCCGCAGTTTGATGCGGCAGAGCCGCCATCGCGCTGGGGATGTCTGTGGCGCACCCTGCTCATCGGCGTCATCGGCGCGTTTGTGCTATTGGTGCTCGCCGCCAGTGTCAGCCTGCTGGGGTATGCCTATTTGGCACAGCAACTCCCCTCGCCGGAGGAACTGAGAGCGCGACAGTACAAATTTCGTACCACCTCTATTTACGACCGCAACGGCAATTTGTTGTGGGAAATCAACGACCCGAATTTCGGCAGGCGCACCGATGTGCCGCTGTACGATATTTCCCCCGACCTGCGCCAAGCGACCATCGCTACAGAAGACCGTAATTTCTACTTGAATGTCGGCGTTGACCCCATCGCCGTGGCACGCGCCATCTATTATAATGTCACCGAAGGGAGCATCGTTTCCGGGGCGAGTACCATCACCCAACAATTAGCGCGAAATGTGCTGCTGCCCCCCGATGAGCGCACCGAACAATCGCTGAAACGGAAAGTAAAAGAAGCGGTGCTGGCGGTGGAACTCAATCGGCAGTACAGCAAAAATGAAATTCTGGAAACCTATCTGAATCAAATTTATTATGGCAATCGCGCCTACGGTATCGAAGCCGCCAGCCAGACATATTTTGGCAAGCGCGCCCGCGATTTGTCGCTGGCAGAAGCGGCGATGCTGGCGGGACTGCCGCAAAGCCCCGCCGTGTACGACCCGTACACCAACCCCGACGGCGCGAAAGCGCGGCAGCAGGTGGTGCTCAATTTGATGGTGAAAGCGGGCGACATCACCCCCGCCAAAGCCGATACTGCGTTTGCGGAAGAACTCAACTTCCGCGACCAAAATCTTTCGATGGCGGCGCCACATTTTGTCACCTATGTGCGCTCGGAATTGGAACAGTTTTACCCCGCTGACCTCATTTATCAAGCCGGGCTGCGGGTAGAAACCACCCTTGACCAGCGATTGCAATCCATCGCAGAAACAGAAATCGCTACCCAAATTGACGCGCTGGCGGACAAAAATGTCACCAACGGCGCCCTCGTCGCCATTGCCCCGCAGACGGGGCAAATTCTGGCGATGGTCGGCAGTAAAGATTTTCGGGATGAACACATTTCCGGGCAGGTGAATATGGTAATTTCGCCACGCCAACCCGGTTCATCCATCAAACCGGTCGAATATCTGGCGGCGTTTGAAAAAGGCTGGACGCCCGCCACCCTGATTATGGATGTGCCGGTGGAATATCCCGATGGCGCAGGCGGAGTGTACAAACCCACCAATTACGATTTGAAGTTTCACGGACCGGTCACCGTGCGCACCGCGCTGGCGAACTCATACAACATTCCGGCAGTGAAAACGTTGGAATTTGTCGGTATCGATTCGATGAAAGAAATGGCGCGCCGATTGGGCATCACCACCCTCACCCGCAACGATTACGGGCTGGCGCTGGCGCTTGGCGCGGGCGAAGTGCCGCTGCTGCAAATGGCGGGCGCATATCAGGCAATTGACAATCAGGGCATCGCCATCAAACCGTATGCCATCGCCCGCGTGCTCGATGCGGCGGGACGCGACATCACCCCGCCGCACGCCGAACCACGCCGCGCTATCCGCGCCGACCACGCCTATTTGATGACCCACATTCTGGCAGACAATCAAGCCCGCACAGCGACTTTCGGACCGAACAGCGCGCTGGCGCTCTCGCGCCCGGCTGCCGCCAAAACCGGCACCACCAACGATTTTCGGGACAATTGGGTACTCGGTTTTACCCCCGATATTGTCGCCGGGGTGTGGGTGGGTAACGCCGACAACTCGTCGATGGTGGGCACAACCGGTTTGAGCGGCGCGGGTCCCATCTGGCACAATTTTATGGAACGGGCGCACGAAGGCTTGCCCGTGCGCGATTTTGCCCGCCCGGAAAATATCGTGGAGATAGAAGTATGCGCCGATTCCGGCACACTTCCCAGCAAAGCCTGCCCGCAGCGCCGCACCGAAGTTTTTACCGCCGACCAGCCGCCACTGGGTCCCGAACACGATATTAACCAACTGATTGACATCGACCTGAATACCGGCTTGCGCGCCAATGAATACTGCCGCGCCAATGTGGAGACGCGCTATTACCGCGTTTTTCCGCTCGACGGCAAACAATGGGCGCTGGAACACGGCATCGAACAGCCGCCGGAGGCGTACTGCCCCTCCACCGCCATTGACGCGCGCATTACTTCCCCCGCCGATGGCGCAACCGTGCAGGGCATGGTGCCCATTGAAGGGCACGCCGTTGCCGCAAATTTTGCTCGTTACCGCCTCGATTACGGCGTCGGCACGGGACCGGAAGCCTTCGGTGAGTTGACGGGCGATGTGCATCAACTGGTGGAAGGCGGGCTGCTCGGCACGTTTGATTCCACCCAATATCCCAACGGGGCATATACCCTCCGGCTGATGGTGTTCGACCAAACCGGCGGCGCGCTGGAATCGCGGGTGCGCATTTTGGTAGATAATCCGCCCACACCCACCCCGACCGCAACTTCCACCGAAACACCGACGCTCACGCCGACCCTCACCCCGTCGCCCACACTGACACCCACCGCCACCGCCACGCTCACCCCAACTGCGACCATCACCCCGACGGTGGTCACCACCGTGACGGCAACACCGGCTATCACCGCGACCATCGCGCCGACCGACACCCCTATCCCCACCGCCACCCCGCTCCCGCCGGCAGACACACCCACGCCGCCGGCAGATACCCCGTCACCAACGCCACTGCCCACTGAAACCCCGGTATCGCCCACAAACACCCCAACGCCACTGCCCACCATTTCCCCGACACCGGGGGGGACGCCCATCGTCATCCCCACTCCCACCGGACTTCCCACCGAGTTGCCGCCACCGTCGCCCACACCGTGATTCGTGATTCGTGATTCGTGATTCGTGATTCGTGATTCGTGATTCGTGAT